>JBILKW010000118.1:0-6946 GCA_044376465.1 Sphingobacteriales bacterium
TGGTGGCACCACTTAAGTGGTGCCACCAAAAAACTGCATTTATGCAGGTTCTTTTAAATACCTGCATAAATGCTGGATGATAAATGCAACTTCGATTGCTTTAGTTTTATTTATATTTGAGAATGAAGCAAAAATTCTACCTTTTCTTCTTTATCCTTGGACTACTCAGTATAGAGAGCAATGCCCAACTTACCGCAGATTTCCCCGATTCGAATTATTCATGGAACGAATCTTCTTATACTAAAAACTGTGATTTAGATTGCCCGTTCTATTATGTTGAGGGAACTATGTTCGATAGTACTACACACTTCTTGAGTAATTTAATTTATAGAAGTATTTATTTTAAAGGCACTAGTTTTAAACAAATAATTAATGTTGTTCCTCCTGTAAATGTTGATATTCGAAATTATACAATACTCGTTGGATATATTAGAAATGATAAATTAAACAAGAAGGTTTACTTTAGAAATAACTTGAGTGATACGACTAGAGATATTTTACTTTATGACTTTGGTTTGAAATTAAATGAGCCATACCCTGTTACACTTCAGCACCCACAAAGCTCCGCAAACTTTAATGTTTATCGAATTGATACCATTATTGATGTAGATGGCATAAGTAGAGAAATAAAATATATTGGCGATTCATCCGAAACAAATTATAATTTGGGTGGAATATTAATTGAAGGAATTGGAAATTTAAAAACATTGTTTTCTGATCAAGTATACTTAATGCATAACTGGTCCTCATATAACCAAGTAAATTGCTTTAGGAACAATAATGAAGAGTATACTTTTTACATGGGCTCCGTATCTATACTGCTTGATAGTGCAGATAATTGCAATCGACACTCCTATTATATTACTTCTGTGCAATCAGAAAAAATAAAAAACCTATACATTTTTCCTAACCCTAGCAACAAAAATATTTCGATAGAAATTTTTGATCCTAATCTTACCTTTACAATCAAAAATGTAATTGGGCAAACACAAACTATTATTTGCAACTATATTGATGGAAAATGGTATTTTGATATTAATAATTTAATGGAGGGGATGTATTTTCTAAAAGCTGTTTCCAACAACATCACCTATACCGGAAAATTTATAAAACAATAAATTTAATTAATGAACAGAGACCTCATTCGTAATAACGAAAAATTTATACAAGCCTTAGATGGTTTAAATGAAAAACAATTATCCGCTGTAAATAAAATTGATGGGCCGGTATTGGTTATTGCCGGACCAGGTACTGGTAAAACGCAAATTCTTGCAGCACGTATTGGTAAAATTTTAATTGAAACAGATACCGATGCACATAACATTCTTTGCTTAACCTATACGGATGCTGGAACCATTGCTATGCGCAAGCGTCTGTTCGATTTTATTGGGCCAGATGCTTATCGTGTACACATACATACTTTCCATTCTTTTTGTAATGATATTATTCAAGAAAATTTAGATTATTTCGGCAAGCTAAACCTAGAAGCAATATCCGATTTAGAAAAAATAGAACTCTTCCGAAAGTTAGTTCATCAATTTAAAGAAGGAAACCCATTAAAGAGATATCGTGGAGATGTATATTTTGAAATAAAAAGATTAATGGAATTGTTCTCCATTATGAAGCGTGAAAATTGGACAGCAGAATTTATTTGTTCCAAAGCAGATGAGTATATAGAGATGATTGCTAATGCCGAAGAAGGCTCTGAGCTCTATAAATCATTTAAATATTCTAGAAAAACTGGTAGTGCTGCCGCTGGCGATTATAAGCCTGCGTTTAATGATGAAAAAGATAAAATTGACTTGTTAAAAGCGGCTGCAAACGAATTTGATACTTATCAAAGCTTAATGAATAAAGCCAATCGTTATGATTTTGATGACATGATTCTTTGGATTTTGAAAGCCTTTAAAAACGATCCGAACTTTCTTATTACTTACCAAGAACGATATGAATATTTTTTAATTGATGAATACCAAGATACAAGTGGTTCTCAAAACGAATTGATAAAAATGTTGATCAGTTATTGGGATAACCCGAATGTATTTGTGGTGGGTGACGATGACCAATCGATATTTAGATTTCAGGGTGCAAACGTTGAAAACATTGAACAATATTGCAATTGGTTTACAGAAAGTTTGGCTAAAATTATGTTAGAAAATAATTATCGATCTACACAATCGATATTAGATCTTTCTAAAAGTTTAATTGATTTTAATACAGAGCGTATTAAAATGGAAGGACTATCAAAATCATTAATAGCCAGTAATAATTCTTACAAAAGCTCTACAATTAAACCTCGCATTATAGAGTACGAAACTCCTATTCAAGAATTCGCATCGGTTACGGAACAAGTGTATAAATTAATTACTGATGAAAATATTGACCCGAAAGAAATTGCCATCATATACAAAGAACATAAAGCCGGAGAAGAATTAGCACACTATTTTCAATCGCGTGAAATTCCGGTGAGTACCAAAAAGAGAGTGAATATTCTCACCATCCCTTTTGCACAAAAATTAATTAATATCCTTAGGTATTTAGCTGCCGAAAATGAAATTCCGTACAGTGGTGATGAGCTTTTATTTCAAATTTTACATTACGATTTTTATGATATAAATCCAATTGATGCGGCTAAACTCAGCGTTGCTGCAACTCAACATAATTATTCTAATAAAAATAAAACCTCCATAAGAAACTTATTAGTGGAGATGAATAAAAAAACGCCCGATATGTTTGAGGATACAAGTACTCAACAATTAAGACGTTTAAGTACCGACATAGAATACTGGATTAAAGAATCGAATAATTTTACACTACAAAATTTATTCGAAAAAATAATTACTCGTGGCGGAATATTAGCATACATATTAAAATCGTCTGAAAAAACTTGGTTGATGCAAGTGCTTTCTTCTTTATTTAATTTCTTGAAAGAAGAGAGCAGAAGAGATCCAGAAATGGGATTGAAAGAATTTGTAAACACCATCGATTTATTAAAAGAAAACGATTTAAGTTTAGAACTCAATAAGGTTTTGTTCAACGAGCATGGTGTTAATTTCCTTACCTGCCATGGTTCTAAAGGATTAGAGTTTCAGTTCGTATTTTTTATTGGTGCAAGCAAAAATGTTTGGGAAGGCAAACGCAAAATGAGCCGAACCTATAAAATTCCGGAAACTCTATTCTTATCAAACAGTAAAGGAAAAGATGAAGAAGAATTACGTAGGTTGTTTTATGTTGCCATGACGCGTGCAAAAACGAATCTGCAAATTTCCTATTCATCAACAGATATGAAAGGAAAAGAAATTGAACGCAGTATGTTTGTGGGAGAGCTACTCAGCAGCTCAAAAATTGAAGTTGAAAAAATTAATATCGACGATGAATCTATTTTAAATTTCTTCTCTCTAAATTTTAAAGAAGAAGATGCCCCTGTAAGTACCGATTCTATTGACCATGCTTGGGTGGATAGTGTGTTAGAGAAATATACCTTAAGTGTAACTCATTTAAATAATTATTTAGATTGCCCCTTGAAATTTTATTTTCAAAATTTAGTAATGGTACCCAGTGGTAAAAATGATAGCATGACTTTTGGTTCATCTATACATTGGGCATTGGAGAAATTTTTTAGAGAAGTAGTGGAAACAAAAGAATTCCCTCCGGTTGAAAACATACTAAAAGATTTCGATTGGTACATGATTCGCAATCGTGAAGCATTTACCAAAGAACAGTTCGAACGACGCTTGGAATACGGACATAAAATAATTCCGCCATATTACTCAAGATATATAAATGAATGGAACAAAATTGTTAGTCCGGAAACAGCCATCAAAAATGTAGAAGTTCAAGGAATTCCGATAAAAGGAAAAATTGATAAAATTGAATTTAATGGGAATGATGTAAATGTGGTGGATTACAAAACTGGTTCGTTCGAAAATGCAAAAAAGAAATTGAACAGACCAACAGAGAAAGATCCTAATGGTGGCGATTATTGGCGACAAGCTGTATTCTATAAAATACTTATTGATAATTATCGATTAAAAGATTGGAGAGTAATAAGTACAGAATTCGACTTTGTAGAACCTTATAAAGATAAATATGAAAAAAGCAAAGTGGTAATTACACCAGATGATGTGCAAATAGTTACCAAACAGATTCAAGATGTATATGCAAAAATTCGGAAGCATGAGTTTAGTACCGGTTGTGGGAAGAAGGATTGCGAATGGTGTAATTTTGTGAAAAATAATTTTAGGGATGCACGCTTTGAATTCCCTGTAGAAGAGGAAGAAGAAGATCAAAATAGTAACTAAACCATTTCCTTTTATACTTATTTCATTAATTTTCTCATATATCTTATATTTGCATTCGGTCTAATTTAGTCCACATACAAACGATTGATTATGAGAGAAATACAATTCAGAGAAGCACTTAGAGAAGCTATGAACGAAGAAATGCGTAGAGATGAGCGCATATTCTTAATGGGTGAAGAAGTTGCTGAATATAACGGTGCTTACAAGGTAAGCCAAGGCATGTTAGCAGAATTCGGAGCTAAACGAGTAATTGATACTCCTATATCTGAGTTAGGCTTTGCAGGCATTGGTGTAGGTGCGGCTATGAATGGCATTCGTCCGATTATCGAATTCATGACCTTTAACTTCTCATTAGTAGCCATTGACCAAGTGATTAATGCAGCGGCAAAAATGATGTCGATGAGTGGTGGACAATTCTCTGTTCCAATTGTATTCCGCGGACCAACTGGTAGTGCGGGTATGTTAAGTTCACAACACTCTCAAAACTTTGAATCTTGGTATGCAAACTGCCCAGGATTAAAAGTCGTAGTACCATCGAACCCGTATGATGCAAAAGGATTATTAAAAACTGCCATATTAGATCCAGATCCTGTAATTTTTATGGAATCAGAGCAAATGTATGGCGATAAAGGATTCGTTCCGGAAGAAGAATATTATTTACCAATTGGTGTTGCCAATGTAGTGCAAGAAGGTAAAGATGTTACCATTGTAACCTTTGGTAAAATGCTGAAAGTTGTAATGGCTGCTGCAGCAGAACTTGCAAATGATGGTGTAAGTGTAGAAGTAATCGACTTAAGATCGGTTCGACCAATTGATTACCCAACGGTAATTAATTCTATCAAGAAAACCAACAGAATGGTATTTGTAGAAGAGTCGTGGCCATTAGGATCTATTGCAACCGAAGTAGCTTTCAAAGTACAAAAAGATGCCTTCGATTATTTAGATGCCCCAATATTAAGAGTAATGGGTGGCGATGTTCCATTGCCGTATGCTCCTACTTTAATTGAAGAATATTTACCAAACCCAACTAAGATTATTAAAGCGGTAAAAGAAGTTATGTACGTATCTAAATAGATTCTAGACACTAGTCGTTAGAATTTAGATATTAGTATTTAGATATTAGAATTTAGATATTTAAATAAAAAAGGTTTGCATTAATTTGCAAACCTTTTTTTGTTTTAACATCGTTGAAAACTATTACAATCCTTGGTTGAAAACATGGGAGAAGTTTCTGATATTCGTAATTAAATAATTATTAAAATGATTAATTATAACAAGGTAGTTGCGACAGAATTAGGAGTTCGTGAGCAACAGGTAGAAGCGACTATAAATTTATTAGATGAAGGTGCAACTATTCCATTTATTTCGAGGTATAGAAAAGAAGCAACAGGTACTTTAGACGAAGTTCAGGTTGGTGCTATTCGCGATAGAATTACACAACTTAGAGAATTAGATAAACGCAGAGAAGCCATTCTAAAATCATTAGAAGAAATGGGTAAACTTACGGATGAGCTTAAACAAAAAATAGATGCTGCAGAAAGTTTAACCATACTCGAAGATTTGTATTTACCATACAGACCAAAGCGAAAAACAAAAGCAAGTGTTGCAAAAGAAAAAGGGCTGGAGCCTTTATCCATCAGTATATTCGAACAAGAATCTGTTGATCCAAAAATACTAGCCGAAAAATATATTGATGCAGAGAAAGGCGTATCAACTATTGAAGAAGCTTTACAAGGTGCGCGTGATATTATTGCCGAAAGAATTTCTGAAGATGCAGAAGCACGTGCAATGGTTCGTGAATTATTCTTGAAGAAAGGATTTTTCAGATCAAAAGTAATTAAAGGAAAAGAAGCCGAAGGAATTAAATACAAAGATTATTTCGAATGGTCGGAGTCTGTTAAAGATGCACCATCGCATAGAGTTTTAGCTTTACGTAGAGGCGAGAAAGAATTGTTTCTATCTTTAGAAATTTCTCCTGAAGAAGAAGAAGCAATTGAAAGCTTGAACAAGAAATTTATCATCCATAGTAACGCCTGTGCCGAAGAAGTTCGCAGTTCTATTAAAGACGGATATAAAAGATTATTAGCACCATCTATAGAAACAGAAACAAGAGTGTTTACAAAAACACGTGCCGACGAAGAAGCAATAAAAGTATTTGCAGAAAATGCTCGACAATTATTACTGGCAGCACCAATGGGTCAAAAAAGAGTAATGGCCATAGACCCTGGTTTTAGAACGGGTTGCAAACTTGTATGTTTAGATGAGCAAGGTAAACTGCTTGATAATACAGCTATTTACCCACATGAACCAAAGAAATTAGTAGAAGCACAAGCTATTATAAAACAATTATGTGAGAAGCATAAAATTGAAGCAATTGCCATTGGTAACGGAACTGCTGGCAGAGAAACCGAAAGCATAGTGCGTGCCATGAAATTAGAAAATGTTTTAGTGGTTATGGTGAATGAAAGTGGTGCTTCTATTTACTCGGCATCGGAAGCAGCGCGTGATGAATTTGCTGATTATGACATAACAGTTAGAGGAGCAGTATCTATTGGCAGAAGATTAATGGACCCTTTAGCAGAGCTTGTAAAAATAGATCCAAAGTCTATTGGTGTTGGGCAATATCAACATGATGTTGATCAAAC
>JBILKW010000119.1:0-6897 GCA_044376465.1 Sphingobacteriales bacterium
GCAAAAGAATTAGAATTGCAATCGAAGATTTTAAAAGTTACAGAGTTCGTAACTGCTAACGAATTGGCAAAGATGATGGATGTACAAGTAACAAAAGTTATTTCTACATGTATGAGCTTAGGCATGTTTGTTTCTATCAATCAACGATTAGACGCAGAAACCTTGACAATTGTTGCCGATGAATTTGGATACGAAGTACAATTTGTTTCTACAGAAGAACAAGAAATTGATTTAGATATTGAAGATAATCCGGAAGATTTAATTCCGCGAGCACCAATAGTAACGGTAATGGGTCACGTAGACCATGGTAAAACATCCTTACTCGATTTTGTTCGTAAAGCGAATGTTATAGCGGGCGAAGCAGGTGGTATTACCCAACATATTGGAGCATACGAAGTGCAATTAGATTCGGGTAAAAAAATAACTTTTTTAGATACTCCTGGCCACGAAGCCTTTACAGCTATGCGTGCCCGTGGTGCTAAGGTTACCGACATTGTAATTATTGTAATTGCGGCCGACGACAGTGTAATGCCTCAAACAAAAGAAGCAATTAACCATGCACAAGCTGCAGGTGTGCCAATTATTTTTGCACTGAATAAAATTGACAAGCCCGATGCTAATCCTGATAGAATTCGTGAGCAATTATCGGCTATGAATATTTTGGTGGAAGAGTGGGGCGGTAAATACCAATGTCAAGAAATTTCAGCAAAGAAAGGATTAAACGTTGATGCATTACTTGAAAAAGTTTTATTGGAAGCAGAGTTGTTAGAATTAACTGCAAACCCTAATAAAAATGCAGTTGGTACTGTGATTGAAGCAGCCCTAGATAAAGGTCGTGGCATTATAACTACTGTGTTAGTACAAGCAGGTGAATTAAAAGTGGGTGATCCAATTTTAGCAGGATGTTACAGCGGACGTGTTAAAGCATTGTTTAACGAGCGTGGACAGAAAGTTGAAATGGTTGGACCATCTACACCTATACAAGTTTTGGGTATGAACGGTGCACCACAAGCGGGCGACAAGTTTAACTCGATGGAAAGCGAAGTAGAAGCCAGAGAAATTGCGAATAAGCGCTTACAATTGCAAAGAGAACAAGGAATACGTACACAGAAACATATTACCCTCGATGAGATTGGCCGTCGTTTAGCAATAGGTAACTTTAAAGAGTTAAATATTATTGTGAAGGGTGATGTAGATGGTTCTATTGAAGCATTAGCAGATTCTTTGTTGAAATTATCGACTCCTGAAATTCAAGTTAACATTATTCATAAATCTGTTGGACAAATCTCCGAATCTGATGTATTATTAGCTTCGGCATCTGATGCGATCATTGTTGGTTTCCAAGTTCGCCCATCGCTAAACGCACGTAAACTTGCCGAGCAAGAACAAATTGACATACGTATGTACTCTATTATTTACGATGCCATAAACGAAGTGAAATCAGCAATGGAGGGTATGTTAGCTCCTCAGTTTGAAGAGAAAATTACTGCTAACGTACAAATCCGAGAAACCTTTAAAATTACTAAAGTAGGTACCATTGCAGGTTGTATGGTTATTGATGGTAAGATAAATAGAAACAGTAAAGTTCGTGTTGTTAGAGATGGTGTTGTAATACATACCGGCGAATTAGCTTCATTAAAACGTTTTAAAGACGATGTTAAAGAAGTAGCTACTAATTACGAGTGCGGATTGAACATCCAAAACTTCAACAACATTGAAGTAGGTGATATTATTGAAGCTTACGAAAATGTGGAAGTGAAACGCAAGTTGTAATGTTAACAGAATATTTTTAAAAATCCCGGTGAAAAACATCGGGATTTTTTGTTTAGTAATACCTTATTCTTATTTTTAACTATGCTACTTTATTTTACACATCGAAATTTTTATCTATTCGGATTAGTATTAGTGGCAATTGGTTTACCCTTGTCTCCTGCACTAATGAGTATTGGGCAAGCAGTATTGGTACTCAACTGGATTGCTGAGGCGCAGTTTGCTACTAAATGGCAAAGCATAAAAAACAATTATTATTTACTTTCATTTCTTGCAATTTTTGCCATACATGTTATAGGATTATTGTACACATCAAATTACGAGTACGCATTTAAGGATCTAAAAATTAAACTCCCATTATTAGTTTTCCCCATTATAATGGCTAGCATTAAACCAATAACTTGGACTGAGCTAAAAATTATATTGTATTTTTTAATTGCTTCTGTTTTTGGATCATCATTATACAGTTTAAGTATTTATATTACTATTGATAATGCAAATGTTGATACACTAAGAAACATATCTCCCATTATTTCGCACATCCGTTTATCTCTTATTATTTGTGTGAGTTTCTTTGCCATTGTGTATTTAATTTATAAATCTGATAAAGAAATAACTTCGGTATTTAATATTCTATTGATGTTGCTTGCCGCGTGGTTCTTTGTATTTATTGGCATTTTAGGCGCAAGAGCTGGCTACTTGGCTTTGTTTGTATGTATTGTAATACTACTGATATATCAAATATCAACTGCAAAAAAATGGAATTTGATTTTTATTTTACTGCTGTTTACCATACTATTGCCGTTATTGATGTACAAGTTTGTGCCATCAGTAAGTCAGCGAATTAATGAAGCCAAGAACGAAGTAAATCATTACAATGCTGGTGGTAACCCATCTGGGCATTCTATTACACAGCGTTTCGAATACTGGAAAATTGCAAAATGCATTTTTATGAACAATCTTTTTATAGGGGTTGGCACCGGTGATATAGACGATGAATTTAAATCTTATTATGCTTCGAATAAAACTCCGGTGAAAAAAGATTTTCAATTTAGAACACATAATCAATACTTTACAATATTAAGCACATTCGGAATAATAGGCTTTATATTTTTTATCACTGCATTTTTATACCCTTACCTTAAAGGAATTGAGCCATATTCTTTTTTACCTACCATTTTTTTGATAATAACTCTTTTGTCGATGCTTACCGAGGATACGCTCGAAACCCAAGCTGGAGCTACCTTTGTGAGTTTTTTCTTTAGTGTTTTTCTGCTTTCAGCATTTAAACGGAAATAATATTTTTATAAACAGATAGAGTTTTTTCGGCCATTATTTTTTTATCGAATTTCTGAACAAATTCATAGGCCTTATTTTTCAAATCCGCTGCTAAATCTGTATGTGTGCATATCTGTTCAATAGCATTCGCTAAGGCATTTGCATCCTTTGGATTGCTCAATAATGCGGTTTCCATGTGTATAGCAATCTCCGGTATTCCTCCTGCGTTTGTGCAAGCTACTGGTACCTTGCAAGCATAAGCATCTAAAATGGAACTGCCTAAACCTTCTGTTTTAGAACTCATCACAAAAGCATCGGCCGATGGTAATAAATCGTTAATATCGGTTCTAAAGCCCCCAAATAAAATGAAATTACTTAGGTTTCTATCTTTTACTAGTTGTTTTATATCATCGGCTAACGGCCCATCGCCAAATACAATTACTTGGAATGGAAACTTACCTACTAGTTGTTCAATAGCATTAATTAAAGTTGGATAATCTTTGTGTTCGGCGAGTGCAGAGGTACATAAAATAATTTTCTTTTGTGCATCTATGTTAAATAGTTTGTGTAATTGCTTGTGGTTTGGTGAAAATTTTTGCAAATCGATGCCGTCGTAAATAGTAAGACATTTTTCTGGCTCCGAAATAGAGCTTTGCATAATTTTTTTAATGGCATTAGATACACAAATAATTTTTTTTATTCCGCTACAATTATATTTTATACTAGATAGTATGTTATTTGAAATTTCGAAATCTACTTTTCTAGAAAGCACCATATTGGTATTGTTGCCCATGAAATACGACCATACAGCTATGGCATGTGCATGCGATGAATGTATATGCATAATATCTGCTTGAAATTCATAACATATTTTTTTGAGTTGTAAACTACTCGTAACATCAAACTGATTTTTTATCCCTAAACTTTTATACGGTATTGACCTTTCCATGCAATATTTTTCAAAAGCAGATTCCTTGCGACAAACAACTAACTGATCTATGTTTAATAGATTTAACTCATCTATTAAATAAGCAATCTGCTGTTCGCCACCTCTCCAGGTTTTTTCGGCACTAAGATGAACTATTCTCATATTCTATCCAGTGTTTTTTAAGTTTCGAATATTTTAAATAAGATGCAAAAGCAGAATTTTTACAAACTGTAAATCCTGTTGAACCATCTAAAACTCCAAGTTTTATTATGTAATCTATTATAAATCGAATTGCAGGTTTTAGGTATAAATAATAAAAATTTGCGCGTTTACCTTCATCAAATAATTCTTTAGATGAAATATTTGTAAACTTTTCTATTTGATTTAAATGATCTTCTTCTGTATGAAATGAATAATGTAGCAAATCGGATTTTAGTCGCATAATATTGTTGCTGCTTATTTCTATAGTTTCATGTAAACGTGGACCCGCCCAACGCGCTTTATCTTTTTTAAATATTCTAATTTTTCTATCGGGATACCATCCACAATGACGAACCCATTTGCCTGCATAATTTGTGAGCCTGTTCAACTCGTATGCATCGGCACTAAACTTATTTTTTATTGCAAGTATTTCTTTTTTTAAACCATCAGAGAGTGCCTCGTCGGCATCTAATGAAATTATATAACTGTGTTCACACAATGAATTTGCATAGTTTTTTTGTTTAGCATAACCTAAAAATTCTTGTTGATAAACTTGCGCTTTATAGGCTTTACATATTTCTGCAGTTTTATCGGTAGAATAAGAATCAACAATAATAATTTCGTCTGCAATACCTTGTAATGATTCCAAGCATCTGCCGATGTTTCGCTCCTCGTTATAAACTATAATGACTGCAGAAAGTTTAATCATATTTATTTTAACAATTTATAGTTTTTGTATTCGCCAATTCTATGTCCTATAATTTTTTCTATATAATACGTAAATAAATATTTCCCTTTCAATTTCATTTTAGTTGGATCAAAAGAGAATTTCCAATTCATAAGTGCTATTCTTTTTTGCATTACTTCTGGATGAGTGTCGTTAAATTTTTCGAGTGCATCTATTTGTGAGTAATCGAATTCATTTACATCCGGAATGTTATTTTTAATCCAATCGTCGTTATGCCAAAGTTTGTTAAATGTTTTAGCTTTTTCTTGTTGTTTACTCGGATGCTTAACCCAACCATAATGATAGATGTAGGCATCAATCGCTTTAACATTTAATTTTCGATCTTCTAATCTAAATCCTTGTGCATCTCTGTAGGATTTTATTTTTTTATTATTTCTGATAATTCTAATTTCATTTCTATACCATCTTTTAGAAACCCCTACATAATCATAAGAACCATAAAAATGTAAATATTTAAAAAGCAATCCTTCTACTTTTTCATTTTTCAAATTTTCGAGCATTGCATTTTTAATAGTTGGCAGATACTTTTCGTGAACGCATTCATCACCTTGAATATAAAAACACCAATCTGTATCGGCAGAAATTTGCTGAAATGCTTTATCGGTTTCTATAGCCAATACCCTCCCTCCTTCTCGCATTGAATCGTCCCAGATGGTTTGAATAATTTTTATTTTAGGAGATTGAATAGATTTAATAAGCTCTAAGGTTTCGTCATCAGAATTACCAACTGCTAAAACAAACTCATCACAAATAGGTAAAATAGAAGTAATGGCTTCAATAATTGGATAATCAAATTTTATTGCATTGCGAATAAAGCTAAAACCTGTTACTTTCATATTCAATTTATTTGCTAAAATACTATTTCAATGCGAATAGCGATAATTTTTATACAGAAAGGTATGATTGTGTGTACAAACGTTAAAATTTTATTTACTTTGGTGTATTAATATGAATTGGCAAGAACTCAAAACCTCTATAGAATTTGGCGATATAAAATCGTTAGCTCGTGCTATTACGGGAGTGGAAAATGATATGGATGGTTATTTTACATTTCTAAAATCCCTTGACATAAAGCATAACATTCCAATTATAGGCATTACCGGACCTCCAGGTGCGGGCAAAAGCACCTTAGTTAATGCGTTGCTAAAAGAGTATTCGGCTTTGCAAAAAAAAGTGGGAGTAATCGCCATCGATCCAACTTCGCCATTTCATTATGGCTCTTTGCTGGGGGACCGAATTAGAATGGTAGAGCATTTTACAAATCCAAATGTGTACATCCGGTCATTAGCCACTAGAGGTTCTTTAGGAGGCTTGTCGGCAAAAACTATTGAGATAACTGATGTAATGCGATCGTTCCCATTTGATGTAATAATTGTTGAAACAGTTGGCGTGGGGCAATCGGAAGTAGAAATTGTGGGATTAGCAGACACTACTGTTTTAGTATTAGTACCCGAGTCGGGCGATGAAATACAAGGCATTAAATCGGGTGTTATGGAAATTGCCGATATTTTTGTGGTAAATAAATCAGATAGGGAAGGTGCGGAATTATTTGTTAGCAACTTAAAAAAAATGTTGCATGAGAAAAGTCAAGAAGACAATTTTGCACTTGTTGTAAAAACAATCGCATCTGAGAACGTAGGAACCATGGAATTAATGGATGCGCTAAAATTCAAAGAGCAGCATCATCAAATTAAAAATAAAAAAGGATTGCTATTAGCAGAAAAAGCTTTTCGTTTAATACAAACTGAGAAGATGAAAAATATCAATAAAAAAGAATTGATTGAATTGATTGAAAAAGAAAAAGTTTCAGCTGATTTTAATTTGTATAAAACAATCGAAAAATATTTTTAACACCTAATTTTCTATTTTCCACTCCCTACTTCATCATATTTTTATTGTACTCCTCCGACTTTCCTTTTGCAATGCTCAAGGTGTTCCAGTTTGATCCTTTAAAATGTTTTGCAAGAAAAAC
>JBILKW010000120.1:0-6885 GCA_044376465.1 Sphingobacteriales bacterium
TAGATAGTATTACTTTTCTTCCGATCGAATTCGCCATTCTTTTGGGTAAGCATTGTTCATTCTATTACCCATTAGTTTTGCAAAACCTAAAATAGCATTGTTGTATTTCATTAAATGCCACCCCTTCGTTTGGGAATTAGTACTAAAATCCTTTTTCTGCAAATACATTATTGCTTGTTCTTTGCTGAGTTCAAGTGTTTGGAATTTCTTTAAAGAAATGGACGACATGGCAAGAGCTTGATCCGGAATTAATTCTTCACGGATAACTTGACCAACATCAATCCCAAATTTTTTAATGCGTAAAGAGGTATTTAATATCCCTAACATTTCATTTTTAAGATTTATTGGAAATGCTAATGTTTGTTGATTATGTTGAATAAAATCTATACCATCAGTATCAATGTAATCTGTAATTACACTCTTAGTTTTTTTATCAGTAAAATCAACATTCTTCATCACTTTTGGCCAATTCGATTCTTCTGTTTCTGTTTTTTTCAATACAGAGATATAAAAACCTTCGCCTTTAATTTTATGAGGATAAAAATGATATCCATAAATTTCGTTGTTAATTTTAGATATTCTCTCTACTATTCCTGGAAAATTTTCTGTGTTCAATTTTATAGATTCCCATCCGCCATCTTTTAATAATTCGTTAATTGGATCTATATCTTCTTTAGTATTAAAAGTGCAAGTACTGTATATGATGACACCATTTGTGCGAAGTAATTTTGATGCGGTATGTAAAATCCTTTTTTGTCTAGCACTGCAAATATTTACATTGTTTAAGTTCCACTCATTTATAGATTCCTTGTCTTTTCTAAACATGCCTTCGCCAGAACAAGGAGCATCTATTACTACTACATCAAAACATTTTTCTAAATCGCTGAAGTGTTCTGGGTCGTTATTACAAACAATTACATTTGCCTTACCCCATTTTGTTAGGTTCTCTACGAGTATGGATGCTCTGGTTGATATTACTTCATTGCTAATTAAAATGCTATCATCAGAAATTAAAGAACTTAAATGAGTGCTTTTGCCACCCGGAGCAGCACACAGATCTAATACGCGGAGAGATTCGCTTAAATCAACACATTGTTTTAAAGCTTCTTCTAAAAACATTGATGAAGCTTCTTGAACATAATAATGCCCGGCATGGAAATAAGGGTCGAAGGTAAAAGAAGGTCTTTTCCCTAAATAATATGCGTTTGTTGCCCAGTTTATGGGGCTGCTCCCTTCAAAATAATTTATACTATTAATTTGTTTATTAGGGTTATAACGAATAGAAGTTGGACTATCGGTACGTAAGGCCTCAAAAAATGCTTCGGCCTCTATTCCTAAATCTGCCTTCATTTGAAGCGTAAATTCTATTGGTAATTGCAACATTTTCAAAAGTAATTATTATTCAGAAATTAAAAATATCTTAAATTGCCCATTGAAACTAAATAATTACAAAGCAAATAGACCAAATCTTTGTTATTATTGTTTAATTAGTGAATATATATAAATAAGATGATTAAGAGTATCATGAGAATTGGCTTCGGGACCTTACTAATGCTCGCAACTACTGCAACAGCATTTTCTTTTTGTACAAGTGAAAATAAAAAGGATATTTTGCCGAGTGAACAGCAAATTGAGGTATGCAGGCAAGTAGTTGCATTAGTATCTAACTATAATTACAAAAAAGTTCCATTAGATGATTCTTTATCTAAAGTTGTATTCGATGCATATTTAGATAATATTGATGGAAGTAAAATTTACTTTTTCGAAAATGAAGTAATTACATTTAAACAATCTAGAAATGATTACGATGATTTTTTAATGGCAGGGGAGTTAACACAACCCTTTAGCATGTTCAATATATACATGGAACGTTATTTGAATCGTATGAACTTTATTATATCAAAATTAGAAACAGAAAAGTTTGAATTTACAGATGATGAAAGCATCATTTTTAACAGAGAGAAACAAGCTTGGTTTAAAACTCAAGAGGAGAGCGATGCATATTGGACGAAAAGATTAAGATACGATTTGCTCAATTTGAAAATTGCAGGATCGGATTCGGCAAAAAGTAAAGAGACCTTAAAAAAACGATATCAAAATTTAGTAACACAAGCAGATAAAGTGAATAGTTTCGATGCTTTCCAAGCATTTATGTCGGCATACACAGAATCAGTAGATCCACATACTAATTATTTTAACCCGAGCAATGCTGCAAACTTTAACATAGACATGAGTCGTTCTTTAGAGGGGATTGGCGCCACCTTAAGAATGGATAATGATTTTGTAACGGTTAATGCTGTTACGCCAGGAGGCCCTGCAGATAAAAGCGGTTTAGTAAGTGTAGATGATAAATTTTTAGCGGTTGCACAAGGCAAAGATGGTGAGTTTACCGACATTGTTGGTTGGAGATTAGACAATGCAATTCAATTAATTCGAGGTGCTAAAGGTACTACAGTGCGATTGAAAGTTGTATCGAAAGGACAAGACATCGCGAGTCCAAAAATTATAGAATTGGTACGTGAGAAAATTATTTTACAAGATCAATCGGCTAAAAAAGAAATTAAAGAAATAAAGCAAAATGGAAAAACATATAAAGTAGGTGTAATAGATATTCCTGCTTTTTACATGGATTTCAAAGCGTATCAAAGTGGCGACCCCAATTACAAATCGACAACACGCGATGTAAAATTAATTTTGGACAGTTTACGTGCAGAAAATGTAGATGCAGTAATTGTAGACTTAAGAAGTAATGGGGGAGGTTCTTTAGTAGAAGCAATAGACCTTACTGGATTATTTATTAAGTCGGGGCCTGTAGTACAAGTTAGAGATACTAAAAATAAAGTAGATGTTGGCGAAGACGATGACGAAAGTATTACTTGGACGGGTCCGATGGCTGTAATGATTGATAGATTCTCTGCATCGGCATCTGAAATTTTTGCAGGTGCCATACAAGATTATGGAAGAGGATTAGTACTAGGTACACAAAGTTTTGGAAAAGGTACTGTTCAAAATGCAATAGACTTGGATCAGGTAATAAATAATACAAGCAATAAAGTGGTTGGTAAAGAAAATACTTACGGCCAAATTAATTTAACTGTTGCGAAGTTTTATAGGGTAAACGGCAGCAGCACACAAAATAAAGGGGTTACCCCTGATATAAATTTCCCGATGATTTATCCGGCGGATAAATACGGAGAGAGTGCAGAAAAATCTGCATTGCCTTGGGATGAAATTAAAAAATCGAATTATAAACCTTTAACATTGTTGCAGCCTAATATTAAAACATTAACAGAGAAACATGCGAAGCGAATGAAAAGTAGCAAGGAATATGCGTACATGTTAGATGATATAAAGAAATTTGAGGAAAGTGAAGTGGAAAAAGAAACGACTTTAAATGAAATAAAAATGAAGAAAGAGCGCGACGATAATGAGCAAAAAAGTTTAGATCGCGAGAATGAAAGAAGAGTAGCTAGAGGCCTAGAACCATTGAAAAAAGGAGAAACTAAACCTAAAGGAGAAAAACCATTTGATTTTATACTTGAGGAAAGTTGTTTAATTGTGGCCGATTGGTTATCGCTCAAGTAAGATTTTGGATTTATTTAATAACACGAATGGTAATTCAAATTTACTTCCTTTTGATGGGGAAGTAAATTATTATGGTGAAATATTTAGTAAAGAAGATTCAGATTATTATTACGACGTGTTGATGAACACCATTGAATGGAAAAATGATGAAGCTTTAATTTACGGTAAAAAAATAATTACCAAACGCAAAGTTGCTTGGTATGCCGAACAAGAATTTAAATACACCTATTCTAAAGTCACCAAAACTGCATTGCCTTGGACGGTAGAATTACTTGCATTAAAAGAGATTGCAGAAAAACTCTCTAACGAAACGTATAATTCTTGTTTATTAAATTTATACCACACCGGCGATGAAGGAATGGCTTGGCACAGCGACGGAGAAGCAGATTTAAAAAAGAATGGAGCCATTGCATCTTTAAGTTTTGGTGCTCCACGAAAATTTGCCTTTAAACACAAAAATACAGGCAATAAAATTGATGTTTTTCTGGAACATGGCAGTATGCTTGTAATGAAAGGCAGTACCCAAAGCCATTGGTTACATAGGCTTCCGCCTACTACGAAAGTACATACGCCTAGAATTAATTTAACGTTTAGAACGATAATTCGATAATCCGAAAGACCGTTAATCCGAAAGGCCGACCTTCAAATCGCGTTCCTCTTCGTTCAGTATTTGGAATCAAATTATGACCACCTCTCAAATCGCTGCGCTGCGTTCGGGGACCCCTGCATGGGGAAATCAAAAGAAGGTACAGTATCAGGTTATGAATAGATTTGTGACAATTAAAAAAATATAATTTGATTATGTACATACGAGCAAAAGAACTTTGAGTTACTCTGTGTGTACTTTGTGTTACTTTGCGAGCTTTATTTCGCTAATTCGCTAATTCGCTAATTCGTAGGTTCGTCGATTCGTTAATTCGTCTTAACTATTTTCTTTCTATAGCTATTACGATCTGTTTTAACTTCTACAAAATATATTCCAGCAGAGAGACTGGAAACATCAATTATATTTTTAGTAGATTCATTCAATAAGATTCTACCATCTAAAGAAATTATTTTCACTGAAGTTATTTCTTCCTCAAGTTCTATCGTTAATAAATCATATACCGGATTAGGATAAATTTTTAAACTTAAATTTTCTGTTTGATCCATCCCTGTATTTATAAGCGTACTGTCTAAAATAATATTTTCATCACCGGCCTGGTAAGTGGTATAAGCAATAAAAGCTACCATCATTTCGTCTTTGGTATTTTCTCCAGCCGAAACAGTAATGGGAGGGTTGCTAGGGTTGTGCGGATTGTTATTTGTATTATCGTATAGGGCTTTACCGTGTAATATAGATTGGCGTGGAATTTTAATTAATTTTTGAAAAGTATAAAATCCTTGCCAATGAAAATCCCAATCGGGTATACGTATAAGCTTTGTGGTATCAGTACTTTTAGTTGAAAATATGGTGTACGATTTCCCGATTAAATGCATGTGCGGAAAAATTCCAACCACAGAAATATCGCTGTTGCCAGAAGTAGTACGTTGTGTAAATTCTTTTACTGTGTTTGCAGCAATTATCAAAGCAGGTTGTTGCAGCACTGGTGGAAAATGGTACAATGGCAATTCCATATTTATAACACGCACTGGTGAGCTCGAGGTATATTTTATATTAACCTTTGTGCTGTCTGCCTTTGCGTTGCTATTGGGTGCATAATGCACCTCTAAAACCAAATCAGTTCCTACTGGTAGTTCGTAACCCATGTTATCGGGTAAATAAAATATGCCCGCGCCGGGTGTCCATAAACCTAAAAGTTTTGCATTAGGACTTGCAGCTCCAGTGCCATTACTTGCATAACCCGGCCCAGGGTCGAGGCTATCTAAATTTCTAGAATAAGAACTCGGGTCGTGGTATAAAATAATATGATGAACAATGCCAGCATTGCTTGGTAAAAATTCAATAGCGTTTACATGTTTAGTGCTGGTATGCTTTGTTGGCATTACAAAAGTTCTATAATCGTCGGTACTTAGTTGTACAGTATATTTTGGGAAGGTGGTGCTTTGGTCTATTCTATTTAATTGTGAACCCAGTTTAATAGTTGGTGGAAGCGGCGAAACTCCTGCTCCTACTGGAGTTCCATTGTCGACCCATTGTGCAATTAAATTTACTTCGGCATCTGTTAAGCGGCGTTCACCAACAAATTTCGTATAGTTTGGGTCTGCTTTCCAAGGCGGCATATGCCTGTCTTGTGTATGGTATTTTATAGATTGTGCCCTGTCTTTGGCATCGTCATAACTTGCAATACTAAAGGGACCAATACCGCCTTCGTGGTGACAGTTCGAACAATTATTGTAAATGAGTTTACCCACTCCACCGTTCCAAGTGGCATCTTGTGCAATAACATTTAACTGATTAGCAAATAGTAAAATCAGGAGTAAAAACTTTTTCATCAATATAAATTATAATTAAATATACTGATAAAACTGAATCCATCAACCTAAATCTTTTATTCCCACCATTTTGTATTAGGTGTATATTTATCTAGGGTGATGGTTTCGCCAATCATCGGTGTGCAAACAATAATATTTTTTTCTTGAGCAGCTTTTGTAACACGTTCAATCGGTTCCGACCAAGTGTGTAAAGCCAAGGTAAATTTAGCCCAATGTACTGGCAATAATAATTTCGTACCTAAGTCCTCTGCCGCTTGTGCCACTTCCTCTGGCATCATGTGTATATAACCCCAAGCCGGATTGTATTGCCCACATTCCAAAATACTCAAATCAAAAGGCCCGTATTCTTTTCCTATCATTTTAAAATGATCATCGTATCCACTGTCGCCACCTATGTAAATGTTTTTATTTTTTGTTTGAAGGGCGAACGACGACCACAAGGTTTGGTTGCGAGTAAATCCTCTTCCCGAAAAATGTCGCGCAGGCAAAGCTGTTAAACTCATCGTACTATCAATGTTTACACTTTCTTTCCAATCGAGTTCTGTAATTTTATTAGCAGGTACTCCCCAATATTCTAAATGCGAGCCCACACCTAGTGAGGTGTAAAAATGTTTTACTTTATCTTTTAGTTTGATGATGGTTTTATAGTCGAGATGATCATAATGATCATGCGATAGAAAAACATAATCGATGTTTGGTAAGTCTTCTAATGTATAAGGATGTTCGATAGGGTATGGCTTTCCGAAGAAACTAATGGGCGATGCATTTCCAATAATTACTGGATCCATTAAAATAGTTTTACCATCAACCTGAATGATATAACTCGAATGACCTAACCATGTAAGTTTAAAATCTTCGGGCGAC
>JBILKW010000121.1:0-6847 GCA_044376465.1 Sphingobacteriales bacterium
ACGAAGTAATATTAGTTCCATTACTATCGGGCTCTGGCATGCGACTTAAAATTATTGAAGGCATGGCCTTGTCAAAGGCGATCATAAGTACATCAGTGGGTGCAGAAGGGATTAATTATACGCCTAACAAAAATATATTAATTGCTAATACTGAAGAAGAATTTGTGAGTGCAATAGAATATTTACTTGATCAACCGCAAAGAATAACAGAGCTTGGTAGTGCTGCAAAAAAACTAATACATGAAGAGTATGATAATTCTACAATTGTGAAAAGATTATCTGCTTATTATAAGGAGGAATTGATATGTTTGGGTTAATTGCATTACTGATTATTTCATTTTTATTAATTTTGCATTCATATGTTTTTTTTCCTTTGATTTTATCTATATTGAGTAAAGGAAAAAAACAAAATAAACTTGTATATTCCTTAAACGATGACCTTCCATCCATTGCTATTTTATTAGCTGTATACAATGAAGAAAGTGTGATCGAAGAAAAAATTCTAAAAACATTTGAAACCAATTATCCACTTCATAAAATTAAATTTTATATCGGGTCTGATGCTTCAACAGATCGTACAAATGAAATAATTCAAAAGCATGCCAAACACTTTCCAATTGAATTGGTAATATTTGCGGGTAGAACAGGCAAATCAGGCATCATAAATAAATTAGCAGAACTGTCAAAGGAAGAAATTTTTATTTTAACAGATGCAAATGTCTTTTTTAATAAAGACACTATTTTTCAATTAGTAAAACATTATAAAAACGAAGAAATTGCTCAAGTAGGAGGTAACATCATCAATCCTATAGTTAAAAATGATGGCATTTCTTATCAAGAGAAATCGTACTTGAGTAGAGAAAATTTAATTAAATACCAAGAAGGAATACTGTGGGGTGCCATGATTGGAGCTTTTGGAGGTTGCTATTCAATAAGAGCAAACCATTACATTGCAGTTCCTAAGAATTTTTTAATGGATGATTTCTATATTTCAATGCATGTTTTCGAAAAAGGCAAAAAAGCTATAAATGAGTTAGATGCTCAATGTATAGAAGATGTTTCCAATAAAATCGAAGAAGAGTTTAGGCGTAAAGTAAGAATTTCAGCAGGTAATTTTCAGAATCTAAATAGATACAAAGGCTTGTTATGGCCACCATTTACAGGCTTATCTTTCTGTTTTCTTTCACACAAAGTGCTTCGTTGGTACACACCTATATTTTTAATCATTGCATTTATGTGTTCAGTTATCTTGAGTGTTAACTCAAACTTTTATTTTATATTAATGTTACTACAAATACTAGTATTTATTAGTCCAATACTCGATAAGTTATTAAAAAGCTTTGGCTTACATTTAAAACTCTTGCGTTTTGCAACGCATTTTATATTGATGAACGCAGCTTTGTTAAAGGGCTTAATTTGGTATATAAATGGGGTAGAAAGCAATGTTTGGAAGCCAACACAAAGAAATCAGTAATTATGAAATTCAATACCATAGAAGAAGCGATAGAAGACATAAAATTAGGCAAATGCGTAATTGTTGTTGACGATGAAGACCGTGAGAACGAAGGTGACTTCTTAACCGCAGCGGCCAACGGTACTCCAGAAATGATAAATTTTATGGCTACTCATGGCAAAGGTTTAATTTGTACTCCTATAACACAACAACGTTGCGAAGAGTTGCAACTCGATTTGATGGTGGGTAAAAATACAGCCTCACATGAAACAAATTTCACCATATCTATTGATTTGTTAGGGCATGGTTGCACTACAGGTATTTCTGCAAGTGATCGTTCTAAAACCGTGATGGCTTTAATTAACGAAAACATGAAGCCTGAAGATTTTGGTAGACCAGGACATATATTTCCTTTAATGGCGAAAGAAGGGGGTGTGCTTCGTCGCGCTGGACATACCGAAGCCGCAATCGATTTAGCTCGATTAGCTGGTTTTGAAGAGGCGGGTTTAATTGTAGAAATAATTAGAGAAGATGGTGAGATGGCTCGTTTGCCCGATTTAGAATTAACGGCTCATAAATTCGACTTGAAATTAATTTGCATTAAAGATTTAATAGAATATAGATTAAAACACGAATCATTAATTAAAAAAGAAGTTACCATTAAGCTACCTACAGAGTGGGGTGAATTTGATATGATTGCGTATACACAATTAGATACTTCAGAAAATCATTTAGCTATTATTAAAGGTTCCTGGGAAAAAGATGAACCCGTAATGGTACGTGTACATTCCTCATGTGTTACCGGCGATATTTTCGGATCATGTCGTTGCGATTGTGGGCCTCAGCTACATAAATCAATGGAAATGATTCAGAAAGAAGGCAAAGGTGTGATCATCTATATGAACCAAGAGGGTAGAGGCATTGGACTTATAAACAAACTAAAAGCATACAGATTGCAAGAACAAGGGTTTGATACTGTAGAGGCAAATTTAAAATTGGGCTTTAAAATGGATCAGCGTGATTATGGTATCGGTGCTCAAATAATTCGCGATTTAGGAATCACTAAAATGAGGCTCATGTCTAACAATCCTACCAAGCGTGCAGGTATTATTGGTTATGGATTAGAAATTGTAGAAAACATCCCGATTGAAATTGAAGCGAACGTGCACAATCAAGAATACCTAATAACAAAACGTGATAAAATGGGGCATGCAATATTAAAAGGAAAGTAAAATCGAATTTGCGAATTATCGAACTTGCGAATTTACGAAAATGCGAACTCACTAGTTCGATAATTCGCAAGTTCGATAATTCGTTAATTCGCCTTTTCGCCCTTCTCTTCTTTGTTAAAAATCTTGCGCATTAGTTCTCCGAACGTGTCAAATTCAATACGATAAAACAAGCCAAGCCCCTGTTCTACCTGGTTGTTACCACGTTTTAACAAGTCGGAGTTGTTATCGTTTCGTTGAAAGGCCTTCGCTCTAAATCTTCCGTCTTTACTAATTTTATAATCAATATTTACGTCGCCTGTGATGGCACTTGCATTAGTTTGCTGATTATTACTAGTTGTAGAATTATCGTTCGTATTTATACTTCCATCAATAGTGATCCTATCGTTAAACAACCTTAAAGAACCGCCAACTCCATTCGCTAAATTCAAATCAAAGTTTTTGGTAGAAACTAAATTTGATAGTTGTGAGGTCAAAATATCCGTAGTTGGAATAAAGTTTCCGCTCGAACTATTGGTATTACTAAACCTACCAAATATCAACAAGCTTGCAATTTGATTGTTCATGTTATCAGCATTCGTTAAGTATCCCCCTACTTTAGAAGTTAAATTTTGATCGTCGGGAAAACGTATTCCGAAAGAAATATCTGGGCTCATTAATTCGTTTTTCATATTCAATACACATTCCGTTTTAACTCTTTGTGATGATGTATAAGAGCTGGTATCTGCGGGACTTGCGGATATAATCAATGGCAACACTGCCGGACGAGTTTCATATATGGCCGATAAATTTATTTTTGCCTTTATAGGATCTCCATTCCATCTGATGGTTCCTCCTTTGTCTACTTTAAATTTTTTAGAGATCAAATTCTGTAACACAAAGTTATATTCACCTGCTGCAATTTCATAAGTTCCATACATTTCAAAAGTGCCCAATGTATTAATCACTAGTTTTAAATTAGCGTTTCCGGTTCCTTTAATTATTTCTCCTGACGCTGGGTTCATAATTAATTGCACCTCGGATTGTTCATCCACCTGTAAATTCATGTTCATACTTATGCCAGAGAGACTGAGGTTGTATTGATTCTTTTTTATATCAACACTGTCTTTGTTTATAAATCGGATATAATCTTGTTTAGATACTGAGCCTGCATCTGTAAGTGGTATGTAAAACTTTGTACCTTTCTCCGTTTTTGCATCTATGTCAATTTTTAAATCTTCTATAGGCCCTCTAAATAAAAACTGCCCAGTTGCATAAGCTTTTCCATAATACAATTCGTTCTCTTTAGCATTCGTATTTAAACAGATCAAATTATTAGCTTGCATTTTAACATCTAGTTTAAACTTGCTGAAATAAGTATGCGTGATGGTTCCATTTGCAGAGCCTTTATTCCCTTCGGCATCTTTTAACTGAATGTTATTGATGAAAATTTTATTTTCAGAAAGTCTAACTTGATCGGAAATTTTATAATATGCATTTAAGTAATTTACTCGAATACCAGCATTTTTCAAAGTTAAATATCCATTTATAGCTGGTTCGTTTAAACTTCCTCTAATTTTTAAGTCTGCACTAGCTTTTCCGCTAATGTTGGATACGTATTCTTTAACAAATGGTTCAATAACGGATAGCTCAGTTTCATTCATCAACACATCTAAATTTAAACTATTATTAGTCTTACGTGTGCTAATATTCCCAGCTACTCCAAGTGTTTTTAATCGTTGATTAAAGATGCTTCCGTTGACGTTTATTAATTCTGATTTCGGATCCCAAGTGCTATTAAATAATAAGTCGCCTATTGTATCATTATTATATATTAATTCCGCTACATTTATGTTAGATAGTAAGATGCTTTCTCCCAATAATCCATTTAATTTTGTTCGTGCGTTTATGGTTCCTTCAACATTTATATCATATTTTTTTAAAATCTGATTGAAATTTCGAAGATTTACGTTTTGAAGATCAACAATAAATTCATCGTTGTAATTGTCTGAAATAATTCCCTCCGAAACTAATCGTTGTTTGCCATTTGAAATCTCAAAATTACTAATTCGTATTTCTTTGTCTTTTGCAAATACCACTTCAAAACTATTTTTCAAAGTCCACTTTGCGCTATCAATATAAATTTCTGAGGGCAGAAACTGAAGTATAGGCACATTACTTTTAACAGACAATAAACCGTTTAGATCTAACTGATTTGGCGATTCTTTATTTGCTAATTTTATGTTGAAACGAATGCTGTCGTTTTTTATTGAATTTGAAATCGCAATATTATTGATGTTAATGCTATCATTTATAAATGCTCTTGAACTAGCAATGTTAAAATCAAAAATATTTTGATCGTTTTCTCCGTCGAATATGAGGTCTTCAAATTTTAAGTAATCGTACTTTACATAATCTATACCGGAGTTAATTCGAAGTACATTTTTTTCTGTGTTTAAGTATCCTCTGAGACTAGCATGCTTAGCAATACTTAACTCCGGAAATAGTAAATCTGTTAAGGGTTTAGCATTATCAACAATTACATAGAAACTAAAATCCTGAGCAGCATATTTATTTATTTTACCAAGGTTATAACTCGGAAGGTATCTTTTTATCACACTTTTTACTGCAGAGGTAATCGTGCTAAGCTTATATTCGCCTTGTATGCCAGCGTCAATAATATCCGACTTTAATGTTAAGCTTTTGCCAGCTCCGTCAAATTTTGAATTAACGCTAATGTTCGCAAAAGTGTATTCAGAATGATCGTTGGTTTCAATAGTGCTTTCATTAAACACTAATGTACCTATGATATCGTCGATACTTTTACCAATAAAGTTTACATTTATTTTGCTTTTTATATTTAAGGTATCTTTTGAAATATTAATTGCTTTTAAATTCAAATGTTTAATGTCGGCATAAAAATCAAACACCGGATTTTTCAAATCGTCAAAATCAATGCTACCATTAAATGCTAAGTCTACATATTCATCGTCAATGTTTACATCTCCAATAAATTTCTTCCTATTAATTTCTCCATTTCCAATAATATTTTTGTAAGCATAGCCATTAGCTACAATAGATTGAATGTTTGTTTCGAAATTAGATTTTAAATCTTCTATGTTAAATCCTTTGCCATTAATTGTTAGCTCTAAACTAGCAGGACCAGCTGTTGTAGTGTTTAATAATTTACCAAAATCAAATCCAATAGTTTGTATAAATCCATCGTACGTAGGCACCTTAGGCAGAATATCCATATGTATATCTGTTACTAAATTTCCTATATCTGTTTTAGCCTGGCCGTTAACGTTGAAATTAAATACAGTGCCTGTGTAGTATCCTGAATACTCAATATTTCCGGCATTTTCTAGGAAGTTTGGAATTGTTGCTGCGGCAGAATCTTGGTCAATTCCTTTTAGCAAATCGGTAAGGTCTTTATAATTTGTTTGTAGTTTTTGAAGTTTTGCATAAAAATTAGTGTGTATAATATCTGGCAAACCTACAATTGAAATTTCTCCGTCAATATATGTGCTTAGACCCGTTCTTAGTTGAAAATTCTTCGATCGCAAATTAGCTACCGTTCCAGAAACCTTTCCATTCAACATCATCATCTGTGTATACTTACCAATAGCTGAAGCAAAGTAACGTATATCTTTAAATGATATAATACTTTGGTTAAAATCGGCATACATTCTAACTTTATTTATATAATCACCAAAATCACTTAAAGAATCGAATCTCATCGAGTAATAGTCATGTATATTAGAATGAGGAGTAACTAGTAGTAAATTTGCTACTTCAATTTCTTGATCAGTAAATTTTAATTTACCGGCTAGTTGTTCTATTTCAAATCCACATTTCTCTATGAGCTTAAGTTTTATAATATCTGCTCTAATTTCTCCTTTCCAAAGAGATAATGATTTTATTTCGGTACTGAACTTACGAATGTGTAAATGGTCGTAATCAATTACACCGGGCACTTCATTAGCTATATTTTCATCCGCATAAATAAAATCTGCATCTGTAATTTTTAAACTTTTAATTTTTAAGTCGACTGGTTTACTTTCTGATTTAGAAGAATCAGGTGGGCTACTAAAATAATCGAGTAAAAACTCTAAATTCGAATTCTTCTCGTTTTTATAGGTTTTTAAATGAAATACTGGTTTACGTATATTGATGGAATTAATTG
>JBILKW010000122.1:0-6834 GCA_044376465.1 Sphingobacteriales bacterium
ATACTTCGGCATAACGTTCAGAAATTTGAACCCCACGTGTACGAGCCAAACCTCTAATAAACTCCTCATTGGCATAAGGGCGGTGCTTCTGGCTTTCATATTGAGCTAAGGCCTCTGCTTTTTTTACCACGTGTTCATTCTCTAAGGGAATAAAACAGGTGGTGTTAAAACTGATATTATTCCAAGGCAATTCGTAAGATAAAATTGAAGTTGTTTTAAAGGCTCTTAGCGCTTCCTGAGAAATGGTTCCATGATCTTGATGCAAATCTGTTAAACTTGGCACCATTACTAAATCCGGATTGATCCTGTTTTTCAAATCAATCATGTCTTGCAAAATTAATTGACGATGATAGCTAAACGTTCGCACTTCATAATTGTACAAAATCAAATTTTCGGGTTTAATGCCCAAAACTCTGGTTGCATTTTTTACTTCTTTAATTAATATATCCGAAGGTAAATGGGATGGAACCGATATTTCACATGCAGAAAATGCAGCATAATAAACATCGTGTCCTTCTTCCAGAAATTTGCTAATACTCCCACCACAGCCTAATTCCCCATCATCTGTGTGTGGAGCTAGTACTAATATGGTTTGTTTTATCGATTTCAACATATGTATTTAATAAACGATGAAATATAGTTAGTTTTATGGAAATTCTTATGAGAAAAAATATCAATATTAAAAGATGGGGTTAAAAAAAACACCTTTTATCATTATTCTAACGGTGCTATTTACTACAATGTTGTTGAATCTCAACAAAGTACCCATCGCATGGATTGATGAAATAATGAACATAGAACCTGCTTGGCAATATCTACAAGGAAATGGTTTTATTGGTAAAATGTGGCCGCATGAAGGTGCTGAGAGTGCTTTTTTAGCCTATTTACCCCTTTGCTCCTTCATCCATTTTATAGATCTGAGCTTATTTCCGGCCGAATTATTTTACACTCGTTTTCTATGGCTCCTATTTTTAGGCATTAGTTGTTTGTACATGTTCAAATACATTGTAGCTAGGTATATGACGGTGGAGGCCATCATTTATTTTATTGTATGCGTATTTGTGTTGGACGAAGGCATCAACAACTCTTTACGTAACGGCCGAATAGAGTTACCCGCTATTGCAATTATGAGTGTACTCTTTTATTTATCCATTAGAAATAAAAGACCCAGTATACAAGCAGTTTTAATTTCCTTATTGTTAATAGCACACCCTGGCTTATACCCTATAGCTTTAATTTTTAGCTTTAATTTGTTAACCAAAAAAGCATCGATTTTAAAAAGAATTCAATACGTTGTATCCATTGCTTTTTTTCCGATGATTTACTTACTGCTTGCCGATTTTAATTTTCAAAACATATACCAACAATTGGTTATGCATGGGCAAGAGCATGATCAAACGGCGGTGCAAGGAAATGCTTTTTATTTACATTTTGTAGAACGATTTTTACCTATTTATAAGTATCAGCCCTATATGCTCATCTTCAACATAATCATGCATATTAGCTGTTTGTACAATATTATTTTTAGATGGAATCCACGTAATCAATTATTAGAATGGTCGTATTTATTTACCAGCATCTTTTGGTTTTTTACACTTGCTCCTTTTTACAGGTATACTTCTGTTTTAACATTTTTGATGTTTTTGCATGTGCCTTCGTTAATGCAGCGAATATTTTCATTATTTGGGTATTTGAAATTCAGCTTAAAAACAGGTAATAAAGTTCAATTAAGTTTAATGTTTGCTTTGTTGTTAGTAATTGCCATGCCTTTTAGTGTGCGCCATTATTACACTTTTAAACAATGGCCAGAGCGCAATGAATACAAAGTGTACAGCTGGTTAGAAAACTCGATGCAACATCACACAAAAAAGAAAAATTTAATTATCGACGAAGCAATAGGTTTTTATTATACCATGAACCATGCAGATGCTTATGAGTTTACATTGCCCTATGCCTTGCATAAATATGATATCCGAAATTACGAACATGTATATTATTTAAGTTTTAGAAATACTCCTAAACTTTCGAATTTAATTAGTACGTACGAAGTAAGTGGACAAGCAGAATTACCTACTTTTGGAAAGAAAATACTAACGTATAATGGATTAAAACTATACGAAGTAACCACACAAGAAGCATTGGATGAATTAAAAAGAAATTAACATGATTTTAAAAGCAGAAAATCTACATAAAAATTACGGAAACCTAGCGGTACTAAAAGGAGTTAGCATGGGCATTAATGAGGGCGAGATGGTAGCCATTGTTGGTGCTTCGGGTGCTGGCAAGAGTACACTTTTGCACTTATTAAGCACACTCGATAGGATAGATAAAGGCGAGGTGTATTTTAAAAATAAAGCATTGAGTAAATTAAACAAAACCGAACTTAATACTTTGAGAAATAAAACCTTCGGATTTATATTTCAGTTTCACCACTTATTGCCAGAATTTACAGCCATCGAAAATATTTGTATACCTGCTTGGATTGCCAATGCAAGTAAAAAACAAAGTGAAACACGTGCTATGGAATTGTTAGAGCGAATGGGACTAGGTAATAGAGCCGAACATAAACCATCAGAACTATCTGGTGGCGAGCAACAGCGTGTAGCCATTGCCCGCGCTTTAATGAATAAGCCGAGTATCATTTTTGCCGACGAACCTACTGGTAATTTAGATTCGAGCAATGCCGAAGAAGTAAATAAACTTTTTTTAGACTTAAAAAAAGAACTCAATCAAACCTTTGTAATTGTAACTCACAACGAAGACTTGGCATCATTAGCAGACCGTGTTATACACATGCGCGATGGCAATTTAGTTTAAACTTTGTGTGGTTTAAACACTGTTAGATAATCTAAGAAATACAGTACTTTTATGTTGATAGTATTGGTTTGGCTACTAGTTACCGTATTTACAAAACTATCTAATACACGTGCTCCAGTATATCGTTTAACATTTAAATCTCTATCAAAGGTTTCGATGTAATTTTTCCAAACGACAATCAAATCGCTACCAGGTGCAAACCTCCAACGATAAATTAAATCGATGTTAAAAAAATTAACGTTGAAGTTATTATTGCCTTGATAATTGGTAGTGTCGAAGCCTAAATTACCATCCATCTGCAACAGTTTATATTCCAGTATTTCAACTGTACTCCAATAGTGGCGTGCACGAAAAGTTAAAGAAGTGTTTTTATTCATGATGTAACTCATGTTTAAAGTATTCACGTTGTTTACAACTTCTCTAAATGCCATGTATATATGTTCGCCTTGTGTAGTAGAATATCCTTGATTTCTATAATCTTGAGAATATGTATATGAGTAAGACATTTTTACTTTATCAGAAAAACGAATAATCGGACTAACACTGTACTCTCTAAAAATACCGCCTGCTGTAAAATCTCTAAAATGAGCGAGACTTGCATCAATGGCAATTTTTTTTCTGTAATCGCTAGAGATTCCTGTATTCATGCCGTACCAATTGGGCCCTATAAAAACCCTACCCTCTCGTCTGGGTTCAAAATAATCATGTTTACCCACGGGCATAACCCCAAAATATACCCACTGAGTGAGCCAATTTTTCCAAGTATGGTAATAATTAAAATTTAATTGAACTTCTTGAAATTTATTTCCCACATAAGTATTAGAGTAGAATACATTAGCATTTCCGCCCCAGGTTAAAAAGTATTTGCCTGGTTTAAATTCATTGTACGAAACTTCTAAAACATGCGACACTTCGTTGGCACTAAACAACAAGCCCAAATCATTCGGATTGTATCTATTACTCTCTACATTTCTATTTAAATTAAACTTAAAATTACCGCTCACTTTTGAAATGGCTAAATTGTAAGTATAACCATCGCTTGAGGAGTCTGGAAATGTTTTTAAACTATATGCCGCAAAACCAGAAACTCTGTATCGATCTTTTTTATCACCCAAGGCAAAATTCATGGCGCTTACATTTGCATTATTGGTAGTGCCAGCGCGAGTAACATTGGTATTCATAAAGCCAATAAAACTATTATTTTTTAGCGTTTGGTTGAGCGATATTATATTATAGTTGCTGAGTGGTTCCGTTTGAATTCGCTCCTCGCTCCCATCTGCATTTTTTATGATCGCATTTGTTTCGGCAGTTACTGCATTTAAAAAACCAATGCCCAATGCAGAAGGCGTTCTGCCGGTTATTTTAGTTGCATTTATTAATTGCACTTGCTGTGGGTTACTTATTACTGTTCTTTGTGAGTCGTTCATTTGCTCTACTGCATTGTATCCTTTGGGTGTCCCTCCAATTCTTCGTGCATAAAACAATCTGTTTAAATTAAAGAGTTCAGTACCTTCTATAAAAAAGGGACGAAACTCTTGAAACTCTTGTTCGAACGCACTTAGATTTAAAATTTTATTGTCTGATTGTACTTGTCCGAAGTCTGGCGCAAGCGTCATGTCTAAAGTAAAACTTTCGTTGATGCCATACTTTAAATCGAGCCCTGCATTGTATGAAGTAGACCAATTACTTTTACCTTGAATATTAAAAGGGTAATGACTTTGGTTTAAACCTACATAAGGGGTGAGTGATAAACGAATGGGCGATTTAATTTTTTCGATGCCTTTCAAAGTGCCGTAATACGATACTACATTTTGTATATCTGGAGCGATGTATTGCCATTTAGATATTTCTCTATTTCTACGAATGTTACGAGTAATTTGTAAGCCCCAAGTTTGAATATCTTTTTCAGGAAAACGAATGGCGGCATATGGAATCTTTAGCTCCACACTCCAACCTTGTTGAGTAATTTTCACATCGCTGTCCCATACCACATCAAAAGTTTCGGCACCGGTTTTTTCATCAAACTGCACACCTGCAGCAGTTACACCAAATTCAAATCGATTTTGCAAGTCGTGAAAGGTATCAAAATGGATACTCAACCAATCGGTGTTTCCATAATTATCTCGTATGCTTAGTTCTTTTAAAATACTATCGGCATGTTTATCATATAAAAATGCTGCAATGTAAATCGCTTCATCATCATAAGCAATCATCACTTCCGTTTCTTGCGTGCTCGGTTTGTTTGGATAGGGCTCTATTTGTGTAAAATTACTAGCGCGCTCTAGTTTTTGCCAAACTTCTTCATTTATATCACCATCAATTTTAGGCGCCTTCGTAATACGTTGAGCATTAAGTACACGCTTCTCTGTTTGGGCGTAACCAATTGAAATGAAGAAAAAAGAAAATAGTATATATGAAAAAAGTAAGCGCATTTAGGTTTAGGTATTGTACTATTATAAGACCGCACAATATTACCAAGATTATGCCAAAGCACTATAAAAGCGATGTAACAAATATGTTTTTAAATAAACATCTTTTCAATTTCAGTGTAATTCCATACTTTTACGGCAAATTAAATTAAAATGAACATTCACGAATATCAAGGAAAATCTATTTTAAAATCGTTCGGAGTACGTATACAAGAAGGTATCGTTGCTGAAACTCCTGAGCAAGCAGTAGATGCGGCGAAACAATTACAAGCAGAAACTGGCACCGGATGGTGGGTTGTAAAAGCTCAAATACATGCAGGGGGCCGTGGTAAAGGCGGTGGCGTGAAATTGGCAAAAAACCTTGATGAAGTAAAACAACGTGCAGAACAAATTATTGGAATGCAATTAATTACTCCTCAAACTGGTGCAGAAGGTAAAAAAGTAAATAAAGTATTAATTGCTCAAGACGTATATTACCCTGGTGTTTCGGAAACAAAAGAGTTTTACATGAGTGTTTTGCTGAACCGTGGAACTGGTAGAAACATCATTATGTATTCTACTGAAGGCGGTATGGACATTGAAGAGGTAGCAGAACATACACCACATTTAATTTTCAAAGAAGAAATAGATCCTAAAGTTGGATTACAAGGATTTCAAACTCGTAAAATTGCGTTCAACCTTGGTTTAGAAGGTGATGCGTTTAAAGACATGACGAAGTTTATTGCTGCTTTGTACAAAGCTTATGAGCATACAGATTCTGCCATGTTTGAAATTAACCCTGTGTTAAAAACATCCGATAATAAAATATTAGCAGTAGATGCAAAAGTGAGTTTAGACGACAATGCATTATACCGTCACCCAGACTATAAAGAAATGCGCGATACCTCTGAGGAAGATCCTACAGAAGTAGAGGCTGGTAAGTCGAACTTAAACTATGTAAAGCTAGATGGTAACGTAGGTTGTATGGTAAACGGTGCTGGATTAGCAATGGCTACCATGGATATCATCAAATTATCTGGTGGCGATCCGGCTAACTTCTTAGATGTAGGTGGAACTGCTAATGCAAAAACAGTAGAATCTGCGTTCCATATCATCTTAAAAGATCCAAATGTAAAAGCTATTTTAATTAACATATTTGGTGGTATTGTTCGTTGCGACCGTGTTGCACAAGGTGTTATTGATGCATATAACAACATCGGAAATATACCTGTTCCAATTATTGTTCGTTTACAAGGAACCAATGCAATTGAAGCTAAAAAATTAATCGACGATTCTGGGTTGAAGGTATTCTCGGCTATTGCCTTGCAAGATGCAGCGGATTTGGTTAAGGAAGTTTTGGCGAAATAGCGAATTGACGAATTAGCGAATTGGCGAACTGGCGAATTAGCGAATTGGCGAATTGACGAATTAGCAAATTTGCGAACTAGCGAACTAGCGATTATAGAAAACGAAAAGCCCTGATGATGTTGAATCTCAGGGCTTTTTTGCGTATCGTAAATTCGCTAGTTCGCTAATTCGCTAATTCGTCAGTTCGCTAATTCGCCAATTCGATTTTAGCGTTTCGCGATAATCTCGTAATCTCTATTCG
>JBILKW010000022.1:0-19383 GCA_044376465.1 Sphingobacteriales bacterium
AGGATAACTTAGTTTAACACCCTCCTCCACAATTAAACTATCGGTGCTAAATAACTGCAAAGAACCTGTAAAACCTTTTTTCAATCGTATAATTGGTGCGATTATAATAACGTTATTTAAGCGAACGCTTTTATCAATATTTATCTCTTCATTAGCATAAATTATAATATTTCCAGAAATAGTTTTATTGTATATATTTTGCTTTCCACTTAAATAAAATAATTGTGTAGGCTGTAAAAAGGAATGAGAATATACGCCCTTCTCGTTTAAATCACGACCCGCCAGTACACAATGGCTTCGTAAATAATTTGTATCCATTAAACTTAATATCTTTCTTAATGTTGTAGAGTCGATTTTAGGTAAATGAGGCATACTGTTTAATTGTTTGCCATACAGCATTTCCTTTTTATCATACGGTTTGCCTTCTAAAATACCAGGCTTTACTCCTGCTTGAGGCAAATAACAATCGCCACTTAATAACGTATTTCCTGCAAGTATTAGCATATTTTGTTTATCACATAAATACAGCGCTGCTTGCATAGTATCAGTTAAAGAAAAAGAATTCGCATAAAAAAAACTACGCAGCTCCTTAAATTGGCCATAACTTGCTTTAATACGCAGTAGATTCCAGAAACCCCATCGGGTACTATACAAACACACACTGTCTTTTTGCTCATCGAATAAATCCATACAAAAACTATCTACCACAGAATTTCTTATGTAAACATCATTTGCATACAATAACTGGGCATTATAAATATTATCAAATAATCTTTTTTGAATTTCATATTGCTTAACCAATTGCTTTTGAAGCTTATTATATACAATAAATAAACTCAACAAAACAAATAGCAATAAAGAAATAATCAACACAAAATACAAAGCAGAAGACTTTACTTTATTCATCCGATTTTATAATTTCAAATTTGACTCCCTCTTTGCTGATAAGTACTTTTCCTTCTTCAAACTTTAATAATTTAATACCCAACACCTCTTGGTTTACTTTCAAATAACGTTCTGTATTATCTATCTCTAAGAGTACAACGGTATTTTGTGGATTTAATTTATTTCGAATTAATCCTTTGTACTTTACATTGGGATTTACTAGGGCTACTCTTTCTTTTATTTTATGATGTTTAGTACGAATTCTAATTGGTTTGTACTCGGTATGTAAAAATGGCTCCTGGTAATTTAACAAAAGCTTGTAAGAGGAAATATGGTACAAGGTATCTGTTCTAATTTGTAGAGTAGTTGGTGTATTTGAACCAGAATCTAATGGAGAAATAATACGCCCAATAATTAAGCCCCAAACCAGCAGCACTAACAAAATTAATAAATAGGTAAACCACTTATTTTTCATTGAATTGTTATTTTTCTTTTAACACTTTTTTCACTTTCATTTCCAGCTTTATCTAAAGCAGTTACTTGCCAAAAAAGTTGTCCTGTTGCGTTAAGAATGTTAAATACGGAAGAGTTGCTGCTAACTAATTGAGGATAATTAGTATTGTATAAACTTACAGAATCACTTTTATAAACATACAATTTATAACTTATGGCATCTGGTACAGCTACCCAAGTAAACGTAATGGGCAGTGTTACAATCTCATTGGCAAGTGGGCTTAATAAAGAAACCATGCTTGGTGCCAGCCTATCAATGGTTACACTACTAACTGCAGACCAATTAGAAAATTCCGTCTCATTTTCGGCTCTTACTCTCCATTTATAGTTACCATCTTTTATGAAATTAAAATTAGTAGAGGTGCTGGAGGTAGTAGAATTTAATACTAAATTGGTTTCATCGGAAAAATTTAAACTATCAATTTGTAATCGATACTGGTTAGTGCCAAACAGAAACTGCCAAGAAAATAGCACATTGCTTAATTTTGTTTCAAATGCATTAAGTGGCAAAGTGGTAAGCATGTTTTGACCCGTAATTCCAGACTGTATAACTTGCAATTTTCTTGCAAAAAACTTTGTACTCGAACTGCCATTTAACGCTCTAATTCGCCACTCATACATGCCAGGCGACAAACTTAACTGAAACTTATTCGCAGTAATACAGGTGTCTAAAAGTAAAACCAAAACCGAATCAAAACTTGGTTTCACTACTTGTAACTGGTACTGGATAGCTTCATCAACATAATCCCACCAAAAAGTTTGTACATAATTTGGGTTTATCGCATTATTTGCAGGAGATAATATGTTAATGTTTTTATATTCTATATTACCTTCATAAATATCGTCGCATGAAAAAGATAATATAGAAAAGGCGAAAATTAAAATTAATGTATTACTCATAATTAAATTTTAGTTAAATGCTGTAAATAAATATGCACTCGTAAACTCTTTTTTTTAGATCTTAACTCTTCGATGGTAAAAAATTTGCAGGCGTTGACTTTACCATAAAAAGTAGTTGTTTCTAGTTCGTTAATTATTTTCAATAAGTTGAAATAACTACCTTCTAATTCAATAGAATTGTTTAATAACGATCGATTATATTCTGTATGTGTAGTTGAATTAGGAAATGCTTTTATTGAACAATGGTATTGATTACACAGATTATTGATATTATCGAGTAATTTTTTTCGTATTTGTATGGTATCTGCTGTATATTGAGCTAAAAAACTAGTTAATGCAACTGCTTTACTTTATGATATTGTGATTGAATTTTCATTAGTTTTTATTGAAACAGCATTTAATGTAACATATTTAAGTGTTAAATCAACCGTTTTTTGAATGGCAAATTTATAACTTAACACCGTAAACGATAAAATCCCAAATACCATTATAATCCATCGTTTTCTAATTTCATTTTTATTAAATATTTTCATTATAATTCTATTTCTAAATTAAAACTATATTGGCTTGTATTATTACTGGTTGCGTAGGTTATTAGTTTTACATCTTTAAATAAATTCAAGGAGCTTAGGTTTTTCATCCAATTATTTAATTGATTACTATTTATTACCTCTCCTGAAATATAAATTCTATTATAGATCGTGTCTGTTATATTCCTATTATTTTTATCACGTATTTGATAATTAAAACTATTTATGCTTAATCCATTTGGGCAATATTTTACAATACTTTCTATATACTCTACTAATGAATGAGCTTTATTCCATTTTTTGCTCTCAATAAAATTCTTATTCAGAGTATACTCTACTATTTGTTTATTTTTTATCTCTGTTGTTTTATTTTGTTCAGCAGAAGTGTATATATATTGAGTTGTTGTATTGTATAAATAAGAATATAGTACAAAATTTAAAAATAGTACTACAAAAAATATTGCTGCTGTATTTATCAGGTATTTTTTATACTTTTTTTGAAACAAAATACTTAGTTTATAATCAGCAATTAATGCATGCTTTACTGATTGTATTTCCGAATTAGTTTCCAATAATAACACAGATGAAAAAAGTAGTAGTAAATTACTGCTGATCCTATCTTCTTCTAATGTAAAATACTGTTGATCTGTAGTATTATTAAACTTAGTAATCGAACTAATGTGTTGCTGTTCAATTTTTAATGTATAAGAATTAAGTTTTATGGTACCCTTATGTTTTATATAGGGCAACATGGGTTCAAAATAAATTGGCCCCAAAAAAACATGGATAGGTAAGCAATTAATTTCTTTCAACAAAACTAAAACCTCATCAACAAAACTTTTGCGGCAAACCGCTACAAAAACATTATCATTAAATTCATAGGTATTCATCAGAAAATCATTCACATCAACATTTGGCAATACCATTGAAATTAACTTTTCTTCATCGGTAATTTCAGCGATGCTTTTTTTATCAAATATTTTATACACAATGCCTTTACCTAACAAATTTATTTGCACAACATCATCTGAATTAAAGTTATCTTCAATTTCGGAAACATGTGTTAATTGCTCTTTAGATTTTACAATATTTAGTTTTTTTCTGTTTTTAGAGATAACCAAATAATTTAATAAATAAGACCCATCATCTAAAAAATCAAATGAAATGCCTTTGTAAGGTGTTGAAAAAATATCGATGGCCATGTTAATAAATAATAGTTGGTTTGATAAAAACCACTGATACGGTTTTCTGACGAGTTTTTATACGTTCGCTAAACAGCCACTTTAACACTGGTATTCTAGAGAGAATTGGGGTTCCAGAACCTTCGTCAGATTTTTCGATACGTTCTATTCCTCCCAACACAATCATCTCCTCGTTTTTTACTCGAACAATAGACTTGAACTCGCTGGTAGAAGATGGAGGTGGTTGATTGTTTGGCGGATTGCCAATAAAGTCAGATATATTAACTGTAACATTTAAAGTTACTTGCTCGTCGCCAGAAACAACGGGTTTAATATTGATGGTTAAGTTTGCTTGTACCGGATTGAATTGTTGTGTAACAATGGTTTGAGGATTTAGAGAACCTTGTACATTTTGGGTAGTAATGCTATAATACCTTGTACTACCAATGCTAAGATTTGCTTCGTGGCCGTTTAAGGTAGATAGCTTTGGCATAGATCGTATGTTAACATTTTGATTTTCTTCTAAAGCACTTAATCCTACATAAAAAGCAGGAGTTACTTTGCCTAAATTTACAGAGCTAAAAGAGGATACTTTCCCTAGCACATCATTAATTGCTTTGGAACTTAAATTATAATCGAGACCAGGCAAAAAAGTTCCTCCTGTTTTTGTTGAATCAGAAAGTCCTGCTCTTATACCTGTTTTAACTGTATTTCCTTTTACTACATCTACCAAAATAACTTCAATGGTAACCATCGGAACTACCTTATCTAAATCATTAATAAACAATAATAATTCATTTATTTGTGGCGATGAACCAGAAAGTAGAATGCTATTTAGTTCTTTAAACTCTTTTAGCTCTACGTTCTTTTTTAATTCAGCCGGAATAAAATCAAGTATAGTTTCAATTGATCTGTATTTTAATTGAACAATTTTAGTTGTACGTAAGCCTTCTAGTTTTCGATCGCCAATGGTATAAAAACCTTCGTTGTTCTGGTATGTATATTCTGTATTTTTAAATAGATAAGTTAAAAAATCATTAATCAAAACATTTTCTACATGTATGTTGGCATTTCCTTTTATTTCAGAATATAAAAAATAATTCAAAGAAGCTTCGGTAGAAACTGCTTTTAAAATATCGACTATAGATACAGAAACAGCATCCATGGTAATTTTTTGCCGACCTAAAGTATCCTTTACAACTTCCATAAAAATACCTTGTCGACCATTTATTCTATAGGGTTTTTGCATTCCCTTTGCATGGGTAGTAAGTGTGTTTTGTTCACCTTCTTGGAAGCTTTGCAATACGATAACATGATCTTCTGTTTTTACAAATTTTAAATCGTTGGCAAATGCTAATTTTTCAAGTGCGTTATTAAATGGGATATCTTCTAAATAAACACTCACTATTTTCTGACTTAAATTAGAAGAAATGATTACATTTTTTTTAGAAACTTTAGTAATAGCCTTTACCACTTTAAATAAACTGTCGTCTTTTAAATCTAAGCTGAGTAAATTATTATAGGTATTATATTTAACATTTGGCTCTTTGGGCAAAGGAGTAACAAAAGGCGCATTATATTTTGTAATATTTATGATTGAGCCTGTATTCTCAATTTCTAAATCATATTCTTTAGCCAGAAAAACCAAGATGTTAATGACCTTTTCGTTGCTATAATTTGTGGCAATTTTAAAAGTAAGCTTAGGGTCTATGTTTATGTTTAATGAACTCGACTCGGCAAGTGCGCGCAAAAATTCTATCATAGATACATTAGACACTGATAGGTCTATTTTTTCATTTAAACCCGGGATAGATTTACTTAAGTCTTGTAAACGTTGTTCTGTATCAGCAATTCTATTTACTGTTTGCGCAACGAGCGACAGTGTTGAAAAAGATATAAATACTAGTATTATTAATTTTCTGTACATATTAATTCTGCAATAATAATGGGTAAATTTCGTCGATAGACGTCTGCCCTTTAGCAAACAATTGGAAAGCATTGGTACTAATCGTTGAAATATTTTTCTCGCTTAAATAATCTTGAATATCGTACGAGTTAGATTTTATTAATTTTGCCAAGGTATTATCAATGGGTAATACTTCGTAAATTGCTTTTCGACCTTTATATCCGGTACCAAAACATTTATCGCAACCAATAGGAGTAAAATAACTTTCAATTCTAAATAAAGGAGAATACTGAGGCGGAAAAATTGCCTCTGTAAATGTTGTTTCTAGCTTACAATGCGGGCACAACAACCTAACTAAACGTTGGGCAACAGAGGTATTAAGTGTTGCAGAAATTAAAAAAGGTGGCAAACCCATATCTATTAATCTGGACACTGTTCCCCAGGCAGAATTTGTATGAATAGTAGAAAGCACCAAATGTCCTGTAAGGGCAGCCCTAATTGCCATGTTAGCGGTTTCCGGATCACGAATTTCGCCTACCATAATTACATCCGGGTCTTGACGTAAAAAGGTGCGTAATGCCGAAGCAAAAGTAAAGCCTATGTTTTCTTTTAATTGCACCTGGTTTATTCCTTCGAGTGTATATTCTATAGGATCCTCTATGGTTAATATGTTTTTGGTGGTTTTATTTAAATATTTTAATGTGGCGTATAAGGTGGTGGTTTTACCAGAACCAGTTGGCCCGCTTATAAGTATAATTCCATTCGGACGCTTAACTCCCTCCAAATAATTCATCATTTCCTCTTCAGAAAAACCAAGCTTATTTAACTCTATTTCATTCGCATCATTAGACAATAATCGAAGCACTATTTTTTCACCGTGTAAGGTAGGCAATACCGATACGCGTATATCTAATTGCTTTTGCTCTGCCTTGAAAAATATACGGCCATCTTGAGGCAAACGTTTTTCAGAAATATCTAAATTTGAGAGTATTTTTATTTTATTAATGATTGCTGGATAATCTATTTTTTCTAGTGAATATCGCTCAATCATTAAACCATCAATGCGTATGCGAACTCTACATTTATCTTCATAGGTTTCAATGTGTATATCACTACTGCCTAATTGCTTAGCCTCAATAATTAATGCATTCAGAAAATTATCGGCGTTACCTGTATACGGCAAATTTTTAACCCTATTGTCCGAATGGTCCTTCGGATAATATTTATGCAATAGCAAGGTCAAATGCTCCGAATCAATTACGTTAACCTTGAATGTAAACGAATAAATTAATTCTAACTCGTCGATACTATTAATAGCTAAATCAGTATAGCAATAAATTATGTTATGTGACAATTCGAACGGCACAATTCTATAGTGCCAAGCATCTTGAAGCTTTAAACTCGATATAATTGAACTCTCTATTATACTATCCATTACCAACTTAAAAAATTATTATATAAAATATACCCCGACAGGAGTGCCGATTGTATTCCTGCAAATGGAATCGTTTTTAATTTAAGAATTAAGGATAGCCCAATAGCTCCTATAAGACTGAAAATATTGAATAACAAAAAATGCTCTGTAGTAAAACTCAAACCCAGTACACCTAAAAACAACACGTCACCTAAACCAAAATACTTACTGAACAATTCTGAAGGTTTATAACCTTTTATTTTTAGATAAACAAGAATAGATGCTACTTGTAATAACACAATAAACATGTTTTGCAGGTAGGTAAAAAATAAATTATCATTATTGCTATTTAGGTATAAATTCAATCCAAATAGCAACGGAAAAACTACCCAATAAACACTCCTACTTTTCCAGTCGTGGTAAGTTAAATAAAGTAATAGTAAAATAAATAAGATAGTGAGCAACTGCATTTAATCTTGCACAATTTCTTTTAGATTATTTTCCTGATCTATTTCCCATACATTATAAACCCCATCACCGTCAAAATCGATAACAGATTTTGCGCTTGCTCTAAAGCTAATTGAACTCGCTTCTATAATCTCGATTTGATAATTTGCTTTTCCATTCGATGACTGACTATTTAGTTCTTCTTGTATAAACCCAACATCTGCTAGGCTGCTAGAATATTTAGAATGTTCGAAAAAATAAGTTTTTTGTAAAGTATGCAAATGCTCGAGTTGCAATTTAGCCTCTGTATATTTAGCCTTAGAAATTAAGGGCATTAAATTAGGCAGCGCTAGTAGCACTAAAATTCCTATAATAACTAATACTATTAATATTTCAGTGAGTGTAAACGCCTTAACTTTTTTAATTTTTAACCGATGATAATTTTTATTCATTTTATTCTCATTATAGATGAAACGTATATTTTATTGATTGCCAAAAGACAGAATGATGTTTACAAAAATTTTATGCTGCCTTCATTCAACTGCTCCACTACATTAATAACTAGAATTAATGCTAACAGCAATGCTGCAAATAGCAATAATGTGAACAATAATGGCAATTATTTTTGTGAAAAATTAATTTTATTCCGACCTGGAATTGTTTATTCCGAATGAGAAAAAATATAGCGAACTTTAAATTTACGAGTGTTTTAATTTTCGAAGCATATCATACATTTACATGCTCAAAGAATGACAACATAAGGAATAATAAATTTTAATATTTTAAGGTGTAAGAGACAATCTTTTTTGTTGCGACCAAAAGCAATTTCAACCTTATCGAAACTGGTAAAGAATTTTCGAATGAGTTAAGATTAGAGCCAATAGGAAATGGCTATCATTATACATCACCTCATGTATACAGCTTTAAATTTTGCCATACTAGGCATTCTACTCTTCGTTAAACTCAAGGTATCATTGTGTATGGCATAAGTGTTTGCTAATTCAAAAACTTGAAGAAACGCTCGCTCTTGCTCATTATTTTTACAAGTGATGAGGGAGTTTAACATTTTTGTGAATACGATTCTATTTCCATCTAATAATTCAAAATGACCAGAGAATCTATTGCATCCACCATAACCGTATACTTTTGAATCTTTCAGTTTCAACATTACATGCATTTGCTGAATATGTTTGGTGGGTTCCAGCACCTTACCATTCAACTCAATTAAAAGCCAATACTTTTCCGCAATCCTATCATCATAACCTTTCTTTTTTAACACATACATTTCTGAGTATTCATCCAGTATTTTATTTCCATTATTATCTACTTTAGTGAGTTGATTTTCACCAATAACATAATTGGCATATTCAGTTGTATTATTTGCAGAGTAAAACGTAATTTTATTACCATCCATCGACCATCTGAAAGACCCTTTCTCTACAAGAATTTCAGTATTTTTGCCTTCATGCCTTTTTGCCAATTCGTAGGTATTGTTTTTTATTAATGTAATTTCTGTTTGTATTCCTTCGCAATCGTCACAAGGCATCATGCCTCTGTAAACACCATTCCAATCAAATAAATTTTTAGCGCTATTAGCCATTTTAGCTGCATAATTTTTTTGTGCTAGAGCTTTTTTCTTTTTTGAATTACAACCTATAACAGTTACCGATATAACGATGAATAATGAGACTCTCAACATATGAAATTTAAAAAATGAATCGTTCAATAGCACGATTAACCAAGAGAAAGAGTGTACACTTCTTGCTAAAAATCCATACATAGCTTTTACAATTACTCGTATAAATTTAATAAATAAAATGTATTTACAATAAAGTTGGAAGGATGCTTGCTTGGTGGTTTACCAATTTGGTTAAAGGACCAACTGCCATCACTTTAATGAATGGATTTAAATCGGCATGTATCACCATTTGTGCAGTACAATTCTCCCCATCAGGTTCTATGATCCATTCAATTTTTAAATCAAATGGAGCCTTAGCCGATGGAATAATGGTAACTGTACCAGCCGGGTTGCGCTCAGAAATTTTCAATTCGAGCTTAGCCATGTTCTGAATGGTAAATTTGCACTCATCATTTGTTGACGACCAATTGTATATGTTATCGGGCATTAGGTGCTGATGGTTATTTGCATTTCCTAAAAATGCAAATACCTCTGCTAAGGATTTATTAAGGCGTGTTTTTTCGCTTTGGATGGTCGTCATATGATCGTTTAGGCTGTTTCTTCTTGCCCCCAATGTGCAGGATCTTCTCTCCAAGACCTTAATACTTCAATATCTTTCTCTGCAATAGAGCCAGAACTTAAAGCTTGATCTAATAAATCAGTATAATTACTTAAAGAAATTAATTTACAATTTGCTTGTTTAAAATTTTCTACGGCAGTATCGAATCCATAATTAAAAATACAAACCATGCCAACAACATCACAACCTGCTGCTCTTAAAGCCTCTACAGCTTTTAAGCTACTTTTACCTGTGGAGACTAAGTCTTCCACCACCACCACTTTTTGCCCTTCAATTACTTCGCCTTCAATCATGTTATTCATTCCATGATCTTTAGGTGCCGAACGAACATATGCAAATGGCAAACCGAGCTCTTGAGCAACCAATACTCCTTGAGGAATACCAGCTGTTGCCACCCCAGCAATTAGGTTAACTGCCGAAAACTCATCCGTTATTACCTCCGACAAACGCTGGCGGATAAACGTACGCACCGGTGGATAAGACAAGGTAACTCTATTGTCGCAATATATGGGCGATTTCCAACCAGATGCCCAAGTAAAGGGCGCATTTGGCTGTAATTTAATGGCTTTGATTTGAAGCAAAAATTCTGCTACTTTTAACGATGTTTCCCTCTTACTAATCATACTGCAAATGTATAAAATTTATATCAACGACAAGCCTCTAATAATATGTTCTGAGGAAGAATTTCCTAACATCAAGAACAAGGCCTATCTTATTTATTATGAGTTAGATAAATTTTCTTTTAACAGTATTATGCAAAAAATTAACACTGAGAATGGACTCATTCTTATTGCAAAAGATACAGAATCTACTTTTTTACACTTTAGCAAAAACTTAGTACTCATAGAGGCGGCTGGCGGCTTAATCCTAAATAATATGCGTACAAAAATATTACTTATTTACAGAAGAGGTAAATGGGATTTTCCGAAGGGTAAAATCGACAAAGGCGAATCGATAAAAAAAGCTGCATGGCGTGAAGTTGCCGAAGAATGTGGATTAAAAACACATCGTATTCAAGAACACTTAACAGATACCTACCATATTTATCAACTTAAAGAAAAACTAATCCTCAAAAAAACATATTGGTACTTAATGTCGGCTGAGGAAGAAATACTTGTGCCACAAGCGGAAGAAGACATAACGAAGGCGGAGTGGATAAGGGTGCAAGATGCAATAGAGTTTGTGAAGCAGGAGACCTATCCGATGATACTAGACATCTTGAGTTGTGAGTTGTGAGTTGTGAGTTGTGAGTTGTGAGTTGTGAATTGTGAGTTGTGAGTTTAGTGCTAAAAATGCAGTTTAGCTGTATTTAATATGGATGATAAATGCATCTTTTTAAAATCTTATTTGCAATACTAATTAATTTCCAATTAATTGTGTTGTGAAATAGAAATTAGTATGAGAGATAGTATTATAAAAACAAAGTCATACAAATTTGCAGTGAGAATTGTAAAGTTGTACAAGCATTTTAAAGAGAATTTAAATGAGCATACGTTAAGCAAACAATTGCTAAGATCTGGTACTTCAATAGCTGCAAATACTAGCGAAGCTTTAGATGCACAGAGCGATATGGATTTTATACATAAATTTTCAATTGCTCAGAAAGAATGTAGTGAATCAATCTTTTGGATAAAACTTTTATATGATACAGAATTTATAAATAAAGCTCAATTTGAAAGCCTATATGATGAATGCAATCAACTTCATAAAATAATCACAAGTATAATTTTAACAAAAAAACAAAATACAAGACGAAGAAAATAAATAGCGAAACTCACAATTCACAACTCACAACTCACAACTCATCAAGAACTTCCTTCGGTACAAACTTACTCACATCCCCCCCATTGCGTAGTATGTCGCGCACAATGGTTGAACTAATTGCTGAGAAGCCTGGTTTGCTTAAAATAAAAATACTTTCTATTTCTGGGCGCATGGCATGATTCATTTGGCTGATGGCCTTTTCGTATTCAAAATCGGAAGTTGAGCGTATTCCTCTTATCATATATTGTGCTCCAATTTTATGGCAAAACTCCACGGTTAATCCTTCGTAACTTACGACTTCAATTTTTGGATTATCCGCAAAAATTTTTTGCAACATTTGCGCTCTTTTTTCTGGGGTTAATAAACTTTGTTTCGTGCTATTTAATCCGATGCCTACATACACTTTATCAAACAATGCTAAAGATCTGTTCAATATATCCATGTGCGCAAAGGTAATGGGGTCAAATGATCCAGGGAATAATGCTATTTTTTCCATTGTACATTAATTATATTTTTTTAAAAATAGAAAATGTAGAATTTCCGTATTTTCTACTCTCTATAAATCCTTTATATGAACTTAAGTTTTGCATACTCGCATGTTCAATTATTAGCAATCCGTTTTCGTGTAATAAATTGTTGGTTTGCACCCAATGTATTACTTCCGGAATGTTAGGCAAATCATACGGTGGATCGGCAAAAATTAAATCGTACTTATGCTGCTCATTTTTGAGAAATTTAAACACGTCATTTTTTATAAGCTCAGCAATAAAATTTAATTTTTTATTAGTTTCTTGAATAAACTTTACACAGTCGAAACTACGGTCAACACTTGTAATTTTTTTTACTCCTCTTGATAAAAATTCGAAACTAATATTCCCTGTACCTGCAAATAAATCTAACACTTCTAATTCTTCTATCTCGAAGCGTTGTTCAACAAAATTGAACAAGGCCTCCTTAGCCATGTCGGTTGTAGGCCTAACAGGCAATTTGCTTGGTGCTTGAATTTTTAATCCTCTATATTTTCCAGAAATTATTCGCATAAACTAGCGGCATATAAAGCTATAAATTTATGCGCTTGTGGGTCGTCTTCGATTCTATACGTATACGAAAAACGTTTATCGCGTGGAGCATAAAATACTTTGTTAAAACAGTTTTTAATAATTTTTTCTTCTATAGAATTTATAACAATGTCACCAGACAACAATACTTGCAAGGTTGAAGCATCTAAATTAAACTGCTCGATCAATTGAGTTAAAATGAGCATAATGTCTTCTTTATTGGCTAGATCAAATTGATTGTACAACAAACAAGATTTTCCTTGCATCAGAATTAATTCAATAGAGGATTGATGATAATGAATCATTAATAATTCACCCTGATAAGCGAGAGCCGATAAATAGTTTAGCAAGGCTGCGCCAGAGTGTGTAATTTTTACTTCGGGAAATCTAGACCACACATCTGCAATTTCTGCAGGATGAGTAGCAAAAACTAATTGAGACTGTAATAAGTTTATGTTATTTTTATATAATAAATGTTCTGGTACTAAAGCATTTTGAAACCCAACAATTTGCTCTGCAGTAGTATCATCATAAAAGACATCTGGTATAATGCTCTGTATTTTAGAGTTAGTAATGTAATGTACGGTTCTAAAATCTCGTTTTATAATATCGGTATGAGTAAGCACATCACGTAGGCTCAATTGAGCTGGAACGGTAAACTCCGCTTGTAGTACAAATTTAGATCGTTCGGCACTATAAGCAACGCATTGGAAACGTTCGGCATCGTAGTAAATTACTAAATCATAAATGGATTTTGTATCGAAATAAAAACTTTCGTCAACCCTCTCTATTTTATGTATGTTTACGTTGTTTTGCTGCGACATACGGCAAATGTATTATTTTTTAGCAGTTTTTGAACATTGATTCCAGAAATTACAGCATACTTAGGACACGAACCAACTGAAGGTCAGCTACAATTTTTCCAACACTTCGAGGCATTTCTTCAAGAAAAAAGGGATTTTTCGGCTTTTATTTTAAAAGGATATGCGGGTACAGGTAAAACGAGTACCATGAAAGCCCTCGTAAAACTTTTACCTCATTATAAATTAAAATCTATTTTATTAGCCCCTACTGGGCGTGCGGCCAAGGTATTGTCAGAGTATACAGGCAAACAGGCTTCAACCATACACAAAAAAATATACCGTAGAAAATCGTCAGTAGAGTTGCAAGCAGGTTTTCTCCTAACGGAAAACAAGCACCGCGATACCCTATTTATAGTAGATGAATCCTCCATGATTGCAGGCTCTGTGCACGATACCGCAGGAATACATTGGTCTAAAGATAGTTTACTGGACGATTTAATTAAATACGTGTACGAATCCGACCAAAATTGTAAAATTTTGTTTGTAGGCGATACTGCTCAATTGCCTCCGGTGGGCTCCGAAACGAGCCCTGCGCTAAATGCTGTTATGTTAGAAGCACATTATGGATTGAAAATTTTTTCGCAAGAGCTAACAGAAGTAGTTAGGCAAGAAAAAGCATCTGGTATTTTATACAATGCCACCCATATCCGCAAGTTGATAGCCGAAAACAAGGATTTTAGTCCAAAATTAATTTGCAAAGGATTTACCGATTTTTATTCCATAAGCGGAGAAAAACTAGAAGATGGCTTGCAATATGCCTATCATAAATACGGCATAGAAGACAGCTTGGTGATTTGCCGATCCAACAAAAATGCGAATAATTTTAACCAAGCCATACGTGCACGAATATTATTTAGAGAAGAAGAAATTTCTGCAGGCGATTATTTAATGGTAGTTAAAAACAATTATTTCTGGTTGCCAGAAGAAGAACAAGGCTTTATAGCCAACGGTGAATTGTTAAAAGTGAGTCGAGTGCGAAAAGAAGAGGAAATACATGGTTTTAGGTTTGCCGAAGCCACGGTACAACTTATCGATTTGGAGAAACAACCAAGCATAACCGTTAAAATCTTGTTAAGTACTTTAACTTCTGAAAGTCCTGCCTTAACTCAGGCCGAGCAGAAGCAATTGTTTGAAAGTGTAAGTGCCGATTATGCCGACATCCCCAATAAAAGAGAGCGTTTAATTGCAATTAAAGCCGATCCTTATTACAATGCCTTGCAAATTAAATTCTCCTATGCTGTTACCTGCCATAAAGCGCAAGGTGGGCAATGGAAAGCAATATTCATAGATCAAGGGTACATAACCGATGAACTCATGAATAGTGATTTCCTGCGTTGGTTATACACGGCAATTACCCGCGCCCAAGCTGAGGTTTTTTTGGTGAATTTCCACCCCAAGTTAATTGCTAATGGTTAATTGTCAATGGTGAATTATGCAACACAATTACATCATCACGTCATTCACAATTCACCATTCACAATTCACAATTAATTTATAAGTTTGTCGTTATGCATGCAATGTTCGCAAAAAAGTTATTTATAGTTGCACTTTTAAGTGTATTACTAAACGTTACGGGTGCTTATTCACAAATTGGAGGCAGCCGTAGTTTCGCCTATTTACAATTGCCTGCAAGTGCTAGAATTACTGCTTTAGGGGGCTACCACTCAGTTGTGGCCGATAATGATTTAGCCAACATCACTCAAAATCCAAGTTTATTAAATACACGCATGGATAATATGTGGAATTTAAACATCTGCAATTATTTTCAAGACATTCAATATGGACACATCTCTACGGCCTTTAAGGTAAATAATGTTGGGATGTTTGGCATTGGGTTGAATTACATTAATTACGGCGATTTTGTGATGCGTGATGATATTGGCAATGAGCAAGGAACTTTTAAAGCGAATGAGAATACCTTTAATTTTACTTATGCGCGACCTTTTAAACAATTTAACTATGGAGCAAGCATGAAATTGCTTTTCTCAAATTTAGAATCGTACCGATCTACCGGCATAGCTCTAGACTTAGGTGGATCATACACAGACAGCGCAAGTGGTTTGGGCTTATCATTCTCCCTATTAAACGTAGGTTCGCAAGTAAAAAGTTATGCCGGAAATACAGAAGCCTTGCCATTTGAAGCAAGGTTTGCCATAACCAAAAAATTAGCGCACGCCCCCTTCAGATTTACGTTAACCTTACATAATTTACAAAAATTCGATTTAACATATGAAGATGAGTTAAACAGCACCAACCAAATAGATTTATCAACAGGTCTTCCAATTAAGGAAAAGTTTAGTTTTGCTGATAAGGCCATGAGACACGTCGCTATTGGTACCGAATTTTTATTATCAGACAATTTGAACATTCGTGTAGGTTATAACCATCAACAAAGAAGGGAACTGTCTATTGAAGAGAAACCAGGCACAGTAGGTTTTTCTTGGGGATTTGGGTTACGAATTAAAAAAATGAATATTAGCTATGGCTCTGCACGTTATCATCTATCGGGAAGTACGAATATGTTTAGCTTATCTCTCAATCCAAGCGATTTTTATCGTAAGAAAAAATCAAACAGTTAATTTATTACCTTAGCGGCTAAATGTCGACAAAACCCATAAACATAGCCATTGATGGATATTCTTCATGCGGAAAGAGCACCATAGCTAAATCGCTAGCGAAAGACATTCAGTTTACCTACATCGATTCTGGCGCAATGTACAGGTGTGTAACCCTGTATACTATGCAACATCAAATAGATCCGAAAGACCAAAAGAAAATTATTGATTCATTATCCGATATAAACATCGATGTAAATTTTGAAACTTTTCTGGTAAATGGAGTGGATGTTTCAAAAGAGATTCGCTCAATGGAAGTATCGCAAAGAGTAAGTTTGGTAAGTACGATAAAGGAAGTGCGACATGAAATGGTAAGGATGCAAAGATTGCTGGGAAGTAAACAAAACATTGTGATGGATGGAAGAGATATTGGAACAACCGTTTTCCCTCATGCTCAATTAAAGATTTTTATGACTGCCCACCCCATGATAAGGGCTCAGCGCAGGTATAAAGAAATGTTGGAAAAAGGAGAAGAAAGTTCGTTAGAAGAGGTGATGGCTAATTTGAACATGCGCGATTACGAAGATACCCACAGAGAAGAAAGCCCTCTGAAAAAAGCAGAAGATGCCATTGTACTCGACAACTCATTTCTTACGCCACAAGAGCAATTAGCCTTTGTGAAAGAAAAGCTCATGGAACTTCGTCTTTTAAATCCTTAACAATCATTAAGTAAAAAACACAGAAATAGGTGTTTAATTGGCTTTATTTGATGATTCTACAAGCACAATTAACTTTCAAAAGCTTAACAATCAAATTATTATAAAATTTTTTGTTTTGCCATTAATTCCTATCTTTGGCGTCCCTAACCACGGGAAAAGGAGAAAAAAAATTAATGGCTAAAAAACAAATCACAGAAAAAGAATTACTTGCATCAGAAGCGAATGCAGAATTCAGAACAAGAGCAGAAGATTCGATCATCGAATCGGAAGCAGATTCACTATCGCTTGAAGAGATTAAATCTCAATCTTTAATCCCAACAGAAGATTTCGACTGGGACATGAATCCAAAAGGATTCGGAAATTACACCAATGAAGAACGTGCTAAACTAGAAGGCATGTACACAACCACCCTGAATTCTATCAACAAAGGAGAAATCATTTCGGGTACGGTTGTATCCATGAACACAAAAGATGTAGTATTAAACATTGGATTTAAATCTGACGGAATGGTACCACTTTCGGAGTTCCGCGACATGCCAGAATTAAAATTCGGTGATGTAGTAGAGGTTTTTGTTGAAGATCAAGAAGACAAAAACGGTCAGTTAATTTTATCGCGCAAACGTGCAAAAACTCAACGCTCATGGGATAATATCAACAAAGCGTTGGAATTAGATTCTATCATCAATGGTTTTGTGAAAAGCAGAACAAAAGGTGGTTTAATTGTAGATATTGAAGGAGTAGAAGCATTTTTACCTGGATCACAAATCGACATCAAGCCAATCCGCGACTACGATGTTTACGTAGGTAAAACAATGGAATTTAAAGTGGTTAAAATTAACCATGAGTTCCGTAACGTAGTAGTATCTCATAAAGTTTTAATTGAAGACGATTTAGAAAGTCAGAAATTTGATATCATTTCTAAACTTGAAAAAGGTCAAGTATTAGAAGGAACTGTAAAAAACATTACCGCATTCGGTGTATTCATTGATTTAGGTGGTGTTGACGGTTTATTACACATTACTGATATTTCTTGGGGCCGCATAGAGCATCCTGAAGAAGTATTGAAATTAGACCAAAAAATTAACGTGGTAGTTCTTGACTTTGATGACGAGAAGAAACGTATTGCTTTAGGTTTAAAACAATTAACTTCTCACCCTTGGGAGTCGCTTGATACTGCTATTGAAGTTGGTTCTACTGTAAAAGGTAAAATTGTAACAGTTGCAGATTACGGTGCATTTTTAGAAATTATCCCAGGTGTTGAAGGTTTAATTCACGTATCAGAAATGTCGTGGTCGCAACACTTGCGTTCACCACAAGAGTTTATGAAAGTTGGCGACGAAATGGAAGCAACTGTATTGACTTTAGATCGTGAAGAGCGCAAAATGTCATTAGGTATTAAACAATTAACTGCTGACCCATGGGTTGGAGTTGCTGATCGTTACCCAGTGGGTAGCAAGCACAAAGCATTAGTTAAGAACATGACTAACTTCGGTGTGTTTGTGGAAATTGAAGAAGGTATCGATGGTTTAATCCATATCTCAGACTTATCATGGTCGAAGAAAATTAACCACCCACATGAATTCACTAAAGTTGGTGATACCTTAGAAGTGGTAGTGTTAGAGGTAAATGCTGATGAGCGTAAATTAAGTTTAGGACACAAACAATTAGAAGAAAATCCTTGGGATACTTTCGAAACGATCTTTATTGTTGATTCTATTCACCAAGGTACAGTAACTAAAATTACTGACAAAGGTGCGGTAATCAATTTACCTTATGGTGTTGAAGGATTTGCTCCTACAAAACACATGGTAAAAACAGACGGCAAAATGGCACAAGCAGAGGAAACCTTAGAATTCAAGATTATTGAGTTTAACAAAGATTCGAAGAGGATTTTAGTTTCGCATTCTAAACTTGTTGACGATGCTAAGGCAGAAGAAAAAGCTATTGAAACCGACAAAAAGAAAAAAGAAACAAAAGCAACTACAGCTTCTGTGAAGAAAGTAAAAGAATCTGTTGAAAAAACCACTTTAGGTGATCTTGAAGTATTAGCATCTTTAAGAACTTCAATGGAGAAAACTGAAAAAGGCACGAAAGCTAAAAAATCAGAAGAATCAGCTGAATAGTAGGTAGTGTGCTCATAGAAGCCCCGTTTGTAGGAATACAGACGGGGCTTTTTTTTGCGAATTTACGAATTTACGAATTAGCGAATTTACGAAACGCAACCTAGTAGCACCCTCGCTAATACGCAAATTCGCTAGTTCGCTAATTCGCAAATTCGTAAATTCGCATTTTTTACTATCTTTGAAAAATTAATTATCAAATGAAGCAAAGCATCATACTCGGAAATCCGAAATTTGATATCACCATCAAACGCCTTTGCCATCAATTAA
>JBILKW010000123.1:0-6720 GCA_044376465.1 Sphingobacteriales bacterium
AAAGGTATTTAAGCCTTCATCCATCCAAGACCATTGGCGCTCATCAGAATTAATAATCATCGGGAAAAAATTATGCCCCACTTCGTGTATCACTACAGATATTAATCCGTATTTAGTACGTGAGCTATATGTACCATCTTTCTCTGGTCGCGGACCGTTGAAACATATCATCGGATATTCCATGCCACCAATTGGGCCGTTAACAGAAATGGCAACAGGGTACGGATAATTTACGGTATAGCGTGAATATACTTTAAGAGTGATTGCAATAGAATGAGTGGAGTACATGCCCCACAAAGGATTTCCTTCTTTTGGATAAAACGACATGGCCATAACATCACGCTTCCCAACTTTTACATTCATGGCATCCCAAATGTATTTACGCGAAGAAGCAAATGCAAAATCGCGAACATTTTCTGCTGCAAATTTCCAAGTTTTAGTTCCACTTGCTCTGCTCTTTTCGTTCTCAGTTGCCTCTTCTTGTGTAATAATTAAAACAGGTTTATCTGAAGTTTTCGCTTTTGCCAAACGCTCTCTCCATAAGGGTTTCAGCACTTCGCTTGCATTGGTTAATTCGCCAGTAGCCGTAACTACATGGTCGGCAGGAGTTGTAATACTAACTTTGTAATTTCCAAAACACGTAGCAAATTCACCACTTCCTAAAAATTGTTTATGGTTCCAACCTTGTACATCGTTGTATACACACATACGCGGATAAAATTGAGCAATGCAATCGATCCAATTTTTGTCTTCTTCAAAATATTCGCCACCACTTCTTCCTCCTTTTATTTTGGTATTATTTATTTTATAATTCCAAGCTAATTGCAAAACCAATTGCTCTCCTTTTTTTAATGGCTGTGTTAAATCTACACGCATCATGGTATTTACAATGGTGTATTTTATCGCTTGCCCTTTTGCATCTTTTACATACTCTATGTTAAACCCACCATCAAAATCATTCTGCATAAAATTGAAAGAATTAAAACTCATACTCTTTAAATCAGATTGAGTACTCGTTAACTCCGTCATGGATGTTTTTTTATAAATATTTTGATCTAATTGCAACCAAACATATTTCAATGCATCCGGCGAATTGTTATAGTACACAATTTTCTCCGAACCAGAAATCTGTTGTTTCTCCTCGTCAAGTTTTACATTGATGTCGTAATCGGCTCTTTGTTGCCAATAGGCATATCCTGGAGCGCCTGCACCGTTACGGTACTCATTGGGAGTTGGCCACCATTCTTCTAATTGGTGGAACTTACTGTTGTTGTAATTGCTCTGTGCATTTAATTGAGATGCACATAAAATCAAGACAAAAATGTTTACTATTTTTTTCATTTTTTTATTGTTTAAAAGGGATAGCGTTGTACCATCCAAACCAAGGCTTGCACTCCAATTAATACAGATACCAATCGTATAATAATTTCTTTCGAAATGGCTTTGATTTTATAGAGTCTGTTTAAAACAAGCAACAATATAGTAATAATTACAATTTGAGCTAACTCAATACCTAAATTAAATGGCAATAAAGTTAACCAAGGGCTGTAATCCATGCCCATAAAGAGGTTTTTTAATAAAGTTGAAAATCCCATTCCATGTATTAAACCGAAAATCCCAGCTAAAACTATTTTGTATCTATTTAATGATTTCTGAAAGAATAAATTCTCAATACACGTAAATAGAATGGTGGCTGGTATTAAAAACTCTACAATTGAAGTGCCTAAACTAAACACCTCAAACAAAGCCAATGCTAAACTTATGGAATGTGCAAGAGTAAATGCAGTAAGCACCCAAAGTAATTCTTTCCATTGCCTTACACTGTATACTACACCCAGTACGGTTAAAAACAAGAGATGATCTAAACCGTTGAAGTCTAAAATATGATGAAACCCTTGGAGGAAAAATTCTTGAAACACGTTGGTGAATTGTGAGTTGTGAATTGTGAATTAAGAAAGAATTTGTGTTTTTTGCGAAAGCTTAGCGTGCTTTGCGTGAACGGTTTTATTTCACGCAAAGAACGCTAAGTACATGCAAAGATCGCTAAGTTTTTTTCTATTTATTTACAACTATCTTTTTAGTTTCAATATTATTTCCTGTTTCTAATTTAAGTGTATACACTCCAGTTGTAAATTCAGAAACATTAATGTTAGTTTCTTTTTCGAACGAGATTGAAAACACTTCTCTACCCAACACATCATACATAGTTAAGTGATGCATTTCATCAGTAGATTCTACAAAAATGTTTTTATTACTTGGGTTCGGATATACGTTAAAAGTATTAGTATTTTCAATACTGAAACCTAATGCTGCGCCTACAGAAACAGAGTAATCTTCAATTTGCCCATTACGTAAACCACTGCATAAAACATCTGGCGTATTATTGGTAATTTTTGCAGACAATATTCGCATTCGCAAAGGTGTGTTCAATACAGCATTGTCTGGTACGGTTACTGTGCCTTCATGAAATTGAGTAGTATTATCTGTTGCCAAAGCTAATTCTTCGGGTACTTCAAATGCTCCGTTGTTATTCCAATCAATATATGTTCTGGTAAAAACCGGACTCGTGTTTAACGTAGTAATTTTTAATGGGTAGCTTGATCTTCTGTTTACATTCGCACGGCTACAGGTATAATCCATGTAAGGATCTTCTAAATTTGGACCCGGACTTGCATTATCAATAGTTGCAAACTCCACTCTGTAAATTCCGGTAGTTCCTTTAGGTGCTAAGGTTGTAGCTGCGCATGTACTTGTTTTTGGTGCATCGTTTGTAATGTTTATAAAATCAGTACGAATTAAGGTATCGCTTCCATTCGGGTTGGTTGCAATTAATCTAACCGTATATTTTCCCACATTCACATATACATGTGATGGGTTTTCGTTGGTAGAAGTTCCTCCATCGCCAAAACTCCAGTTATAAGTGAATGCTGAGTTCGATGAATTTACAAATTCAACAACGCTACCGGGAGCACAAACCGATTTTTTAAATTTAAATTGTGCTTGCGGTAAAAAAGAATACGGACCACCCACTCCCACTGCATACCAAGCATTCATTACTGCAATCATTTCTGGCGAATCGTATCCATATAAATCAATCGCTGCTTGTATAGCTCCTTTGCGTGCATCAGCAAAATCAGATTGTGGTGTTAAATAATCTCTTAAATTTTTGAATGCAATTTTTGCAGCTTTATCCATCCCAATTCCTATAACTGAGTATGCATTTTTTAAATCGTTTACTCCAGTGTCTCCTTGGGCTAATACATAAAACCAAAAATTTTGTACACCCGAATTATTGTGCACTCCGCAACCATCATTGCTACTACCAGGTATGCAATCAACAGTATTTGTCCATGCTATGCCTCCGTAAGTATCCGGATTGTTAAATCTATTAGGGTTCGACATGTCTCTTAACGCAAAAGAACGCAATCCGATTACCCAACTTGCTAAACTTCCAATTGATTTAAACTCTACTACTGTTCCAAAAATATCACTGAACGATTCATTCAATGCTCCCGATTCTAATTCATAAACCAAATCTGCAGTATTCTGTGTAACTCCGTGTGTAATTTCATGCGATACTACATCGATTCCTGTAAGTGGATCGCTAGTACCATCCCCGTAACAAGAATAAGAACCTGTCCAGAATGCATTAAAATAACCAGCATCATAATGTACATATTGTAATAATTTAGAGCCTCGTCCATCATACGAGTTAAAATTTAAACTATCATAATAATAATCGTAGGTGCGCTCTGCTCCAAAATGGCAATCGAGTGCCGCTTCATCTTTTGCAGCATTAGCAATGTTCCAGGTTTTAGTTGGGTTGGTGAAATTTACCGATTCATTTTCGAATAATGTTCGGCAATTTCTGGTCTCAATTTGCATGCCTCTGCCCTTGCGATTATTTTCTCTTAACACAAAAGTATTTGGCGACACACTGTCTGTAGTAAATGTTTGCACACCATGGTAGCGTGTAGCGCCTGTAGCCTTTACATCTGCTGCACAAATTCTAGAAATCTTTTTTAACACTTCACCTGTTTGCGCATCAACATACACAAAAAAACGTTGCATCGGCTCGTGTGCAAAAATATCTAATTTATATGCATACTTAAATTCGGTAGTATTATTTTTATGGATAGGCAATACCACCAATGTGGTTTGCGGATCGTACGTAAAATCAGGCTTGTTTAAAGCCACTTTCATTTCGGCTTCTTCTTTTTTCAATTCCCATTTATAAACCTTTGCTGGCACTGCTTGCTTAGCAAAAGATAAGGCCGCATTAGCATCAATAGAAATGGTGTTCGCAGGATTTACGTCTGCATAAAAATCGCCAACCAAGGTGTTTACCTTTCCATTATGTTCTTTCACATTCACCATGGCATACTCAATTGGTATGTTGTTTAATGTTTGTTGAAACTTATAATAAGTAGTTTTAATACTAACATCATCATGCTTAGATTTAAACACCAATGCATCTTGCGCACGCATTGGATACACTGCTTTCGCCCAAGTATTATCATATATATTATTTATACTTACTGATGATTTTTGAGCGTTCAATTGTATAAAACCGGGGTAATTGCTTCGGTTGTTATACTCTACTTTCTCTGCTTGAGGTTTTAATTCAGATTTTAGGGTTATTTTCTGAATCTGTGCGCTTGCCCAAAAGGGGCAAATACAAGCCACACTTACTATCAATTTTCTCATAAAAACAAATTGTTGAATTAGCAAGATAATAAAAGCTTTGCAATTCAACAATTTGTACTAAAAAGTAGGCTTTAGCGCGTTTAAATGGCTTTTACAAGCTTTTTCTCCATGTTCTCAAAATACAATTCTTTCTGCTCATTGCATTTCAAAAGGATCTCAGAATCTTTGTTCAGCTTACCCGCTAAAATAAATTTCGACAGCTCATTTAATACCTTTTTCTGCAATACTCTCTTCAATGGTCGCGCTCCAAACTGCGGGTCGTAACCTAATTGAGATAACCAATCAATGGCTTCTTCCGTAGCACTTAATTCGATGCCCATTTCCGCTACATTTTTTTGTATTCCTTTAAATTGAAGTATTACAATTTCCTTAATCTCATCTCTTGTCAATGGATTGAACATCATAACTTCGTCAATTCTATTTAAAAACTCCGGACGAATGGTATGCTTCAATAAATCGAACACTTGCGTTTTTGCTCTTGCTATGGTTTCATCTCTGTTTAGATCCGTTAACAATGCAAACTCATCTTGTATAATATGCGCTCCAATATTAGAAGTCATGATGATGATGGTGTTTTTGAAATTCACCACTCGTCCTTTGTTATCGGTCAATCGTCCATCGTCCAATACTTGCAATAAAATATTGAAAACATCTGGATGTGCTTTTTCAATTTCATCTAACAAAATTACCGAATAAGGTCTTCTACGAACGGCCTCTGTTAATTGTCCGCCTTCATCGTACCCAACATATCCTGGAGGCGCACCAATTAAGCGTGATACGGCATGGCGTTCTTGGTACTCACTCATGTCTATACGCGTCATCGCATTATCGTCGTTAAATAAAAAGTCGGCTAAGGCTTTGGCTAATTCTGTTTTACCAACACCGGTTGTTCCAAGAAAAATAAAAGAACCAATTGGTCGCTTTTTATCTTGTAATCCTGCGCGGCTTCTGCGCACTGCATCGGCAATGGCTTCTATGGCTTCGTCCTGACCAATAACTCTCGAATGCAATTCTTCTTCTAAATGCAATAATTTTTCGCGTTCGCTTTCAATCATTTTATTGAGTGGGATGCCTGTCCAGCGAGATACTACCGCAGCAATATCTTCGGCAGTTACTTCTTCTTTCATAATGCGAGAAGATTTTTCGGCGAGCTCCGCTTTTAAACTTTCTACTTTTTGTTCGGCTTCTTTTATTCTGCCATAACGTATTTCGGCAACTTTCCCATAATCGCCACTTCGCTCTGCCTGCTCGGCTTCTAGCTTGTATTGCTCTATGGCATTCAGTTGTTCTTGCAAATTATTTACCAATTGTTTTTCCGACGACCATTTTGCACGAAACTCGTTGCGCTCTTCGCTTAAGTTTGCAATTTCTGCATTCAAATCGTTCAGCTTTTTGGTATCGCCTTCGCGTTTAATGGCTTCGCGCTCAATTTCCAACTGCATAATTTTACGTTCAATTTCATCTAATGCTTCTGGCACCGAATCCATTTCTAAACGTAATTTAGAAGCAGCTTCGTCCATAAGGTCGATGGCTTTGTCTGGTAAAAAACGATCGCTAATATAACGTTGCGAAAGTTCTACGGAAGCAATAATTGCTTCGTCTTTAATACGAACTTTATGATGTGTTTCGTACCGTTCTTTTAATCCACGTAAAATGGAAATAGCATCTTCGGTATCAGGTTCTTCTACGTTTACTTTCTGGAAACGACGTTCGAGTGCTTTGTCTTTTTCAAAATATTTCTGATACTCGTTTAAAGTAGTGGCACCAATGGCGCGCAACTCTCCACGAGCTAATGCAGGTTTTAAAATATTGGCTGCATCCATTGCCCCTTCAGATGCTCCTGCACCCACGAGGGTATGTATTTCGTCAATAAATAAAATTATTTCACCTTCGCTTTGTGTTACTTCTTTTACTACGGCTTTCAAACGTTCTTCGAACTCTCCTTTGTATTTAGCGCCTGCAATAAGCGAACCCATGTCGAGTGAGAAAACCGTTTTCGATTTTAAATTTTCG
>JBILKW010000124.1:0-6618 GCA_044376465.1 Sphingobacteriales bacterium
AATCGTAATAATGATTTGGCTGTATTTAAATTCTATGATTTTATTAATAGGATTTGAGTTGAATGCGAGCATCAAAATACTTAAGCAAAACCTCCCAGAACCTGTAAAGAAAAGAATGGGAAACAGGTTGAGGGAATTGTGAATTGTAAATTGTGAATTGTGAATTGAGGGAATCATTTTATAATTGAAACATAATCACATTTTCGTAATAACTAATAACTAAATAACCATTCACAATTCACCATTCACAATTCCTTAGTATTCTATCCTTACATGGTAAATGCTCATCAGCATTTCTTTAAAGAGCTGCTTTATGCGATGTACTTCTTTTATAGAAATATCAGAATTTATTAATTGTTTTTGATTGATTTTATAGTCGATTACTTTCTCTACAATGTCTGAAATAGTTTTAGCATCGTGTTGTTTTAAGCTTCTAGATGCTGCTTCTACACTATCGGCTAGCATTAACACTGCTTGTTCTTTAGAGAATGGTATAGGACCCGGGTATCTAAAAATATTTTCATTTATAGAAGCTTCAGGATAATTTTTCAAAAAGGATTGATAAAAATAATCGACTCGAGTGTTGCCATGGTGTGTACGAATAAAATCGATGATGTCTTTTGGCAACTGATTACGAGTAGCCGTTTCTATTCCTGCATACACATGCCTTATAATTATTTTTGCACTTTCTTCGTAAGGCAACTCATCATGTGGGTTTGTACCTTGTTGTTGGTTTTCAATAAAGAATTGTGGAGTTTCCATTTTACCAATATCATGGTACAAGGCTCCTGCCCTTACAAGTAATGCGTTTCCACCAATTTCAAAAATAGCTGCTTCGGCTAAATTTGCCACTTGTAATGAATGCTGAAAAGTTCCTGGTGCTTTGTAAGAAAGTTGACGCAACAGTGGATTGTTGATGTTTGTGAATTCCATTAAAGTTACTTCGGTAGTAATTCCAAATAATTTTTCGAAGGCATATATTAATGGATATGCAATTAACGATAAAATTACACTTACTAAAAACCAAACTAAATGCGACCAATCTATATTTAAAAACGAACCTTCATGTATAATTGAAATACCAATGTATCCAACCACATAAGTAGCATAAATTAACAATGCCGACAATAAAAATTGTGAACGTTTTAATAAATTTTTAATACTATTAATGGCAACCATACCCGCAGTTATTTGTAAGAAAATAAACTCGTATCCGTTTGGTACAAAAAAGCCAGCTACCACTACAACCAATAAATGGATATACAATGCCAAACGAGTATCAAAAATTACTCTAATAATTATGGGCACAATGCAATATGGGATAAAATATAAACTCGGTAAATTCATGCGCAATGCCCATGAAAGTACCACCAGCATAAAGGTTACAATTAACAGAATGATAAACATTTTACGGATATCAGCATAAATATCTTTCCTGAACATGGAAAGAAACACCATCAATAAAATCAAAATTAGCCCTACTAAAATACCTTGCCCTAAGCTTACAATGTATTTATTCCCAAGAATTCCCAACCTTCGGTCGTATTCGTTTTTTAATGACTCGAGCACGTTGTAAATTTGTTGATCAACCATACGACCTTTATCTACAATAATCTCACCCGACCTCACCATGCCTCTGTGATCAGAAATACTACTTAATTTTTCCTTAAGTATTTTTTCGTTCAACTCTTCATTGTAAATTATATTTTCGGTAAGTGCTTGCTGTAGTGCTGGCGACAAAACGAAGGTGTCTATTTCTTTAGAGGAATTGGATAAGGAAATATGTAGCTGATTTACGGCTAACTTATAATTATAAAGTGTGTTTATGCTGGTTGACCGTGCCTCGTTATTTCTTACAACATAAATTAAATCTTGTTTTTCTGTATTATCATTTACAATAGAGATTACTCCTTTATTATATATTGATATCAATAAATTCTCGCCAAACAATACATTCTTTTTATAGGTTGATTTAGCTACACTTCCATATTTAGCTAACCATAAATTATTGAATTCATTTCTAAAAACAACTAAACTATTCTTCTCCACCTCAGTATTTAGTTCATAAAATGGAGCTAATTGATTAGTGATTTCTTTTTTTTCCACTTCAACTTCACCTTTTGATTTTTCTATTGCAAAATCAAAAGGTGAAATTAGTTGCTCATGCATCCAAGGTTTTCCCTTATCAAACTCATACTTAAACTTTCTACCTTTAGGTAAAGAAAATACAATTACGCATACACAAGCAAACATTAATACATATTTAATGATGTCTTGGCGGATGCTTGTTATTGGTACTTTTTTGTTCATGGTTCGTAAATATAATAAATAAAAAATTAGTACTTTTGAAGATACAAACACAAAAAAATATATTAAATGAAAGTAGTATACATAGTATCAGCAGTTCGTACCCCAATGGGTAGTTTTGGTGGTGCTTTAGCCTCATTATCAGCAACAAAATTAGGTGCAATTGCCATTAAAGAAGCGGTAAAAAGAGCAGGAATTGATGCAAAAGAAATTAACGAAGTGTACATGGGCAATGTGTTACAAGCAAACGTTGGTCAGTCTCCTGCAACTCAAGCAACTAAATTCGCTGGTTTAGGCGATTTGCCTAGCACAACCATCAATAAAGTATGTGCTTCGGGTATGAAGGCAGTGATGTTAGCTGCACAATCTATTCAATTAGGCGATAACGATGTAGTGGTAGCCGGAGGAATGGAAAGCATGAGCAATGTTCCTTACTATTTAGATAAAGCAAGAACAGGATATAAATTAGGTCACCAAACTGTAACCGACGGATTAATACGCGACGGTTTATGGGATGTGTACAACGATTACCACATGGGTTCTGCTGCAGAATTATGCGCTACAGAATGCAATATCTCTCGCGAAGAGCAAGATGCATTTGCCATTGAATCGTACAAACGAGCTCAAGCTGCCTACGAAAAAGGATTATTTGCAGCCGAAATTGTTCCTGTTGAAATTGAAAGCAGAGCAGGTGTTACTGTGGTTAGCGAAGACGAAGAGTTTAAAACCGTAAAATTTGATAAAATACCGGGATTAAAACCAGTGTTTAAAAAAGATGGTACCGTAACTGCTGCAAATGCAAGTACCTTAAACGACGGTGCTTCGGCATTGGTTTTAATGAGCAAAGAAAAAGCAGATGCTTTAGGTATAAAACCATTGGCTATCATCCGCGGATTTGCCGATGCACAACAAGCTCCAGAATGGTTTACAACTGCACCATCTAAAGCAATTCCTCGTGCCATTGCACATGCAGGCATTACTCCAGCCGATGTAGATTATTATGAAATTAACGAAGCATTTTCGGTTGTTTCTTTAGCAAACAATAAAGAATTAAACTTAGACCCATCTAAAGTAAATATTAACGGTGGTGCCGTTTCATTAGGTCACCCACTAGGTAGCTCAGGATCGCGTATTATCGTAACATTAATTTCTGTATTGAACCAACAAAATGCAAAAATTGGCGTTGCAGGTATTTGTAACGGCGGTGGCGGTGCTTCGGCAATTGTGATCGAAAGACCTTAATTTCGAAAGGCCGTTTACTCGAAAGGCCGACAAACCGATAGACCGAAAGGCCGTTAGGCCGATATGTCGAATTAACGGATTTTCGGATTTCCGGTCTAACGGATTTTCGGATTAAAGAAAAATAGCTTATGAATAAAAAACTTCCATTACTATTTATTCTGATGTTACTAGGCTTGAACCTCCGTGCTCAAAAGGCGCCGATGTCGTTCGATCCTAAACTAAAGATGTTTGAAGATTCTTTGAAAAGTCTTTCATACAAAATCATTAACAACGTTGATGAAGTAGTGAGAAGAAACAGCAATAACCTGTTCATTAAAACCTTGGTTTCGGCTTTAAAATTAGAAAATTCGTTTAATTACCCATTCGACTCTGTTTCCTCAGTTTCTATATTAACTTCGGAGGATAAAGTATTTAGAATTTTTACTTGGCATTTGTATTCCGACGATGGTTCGTACCGCTATTACGGTGCCATTCAAAAGAATAACAAAAGCAAACTAGAACTTTATCCTCTATTCGATAATTCTCGTTTTATTGCCAATGCTACCGACACTGTTTTAACCAAAGACTCTTGGTACGGTGCGCATTACTACACCATTGCAGCACCTCAGAAAAGAAAACGCAATAAACAATACGTGCTCCTAGGCTGGAAAGGAAACAACATTAAAACCAATCAAAAAGTTATAGATGTGTTGAGTTTCGATAAAGATGGTAAACCTTTATTTGGTGCGCCAATTTTCGATTACAAAGATTCGACCATGCACAGAGTTATTTTTACCTATGGTAGAAACCTTTCGATGCTACTGCGATACCTGCCTTCTAAAAAATGGATCGTGTACGATCATTTAGCTTGCCAAGACCCACGCCAAGTAGGCATGTACGAATTCTATGGCCCCGACCTCTCCTACGATGGCTTAAAGTACAAACGTCGTAAATGGTATCTAATGGAAAACATAGACCTCCGCAACGAAAAATCTGAATTGGATAAGTTGTTTATAGACCCGAGGGAGGAAAGCGAGTAACGAAAACACGAACATACGAGCCAAGGAACTCTATTGTGGTATTGGCATGAAATTCCTATTTTGCCATTTGAAAAATTCAAAACATGGCATTTCTACACACACAAAGGTTTGTTAAAACTGCAATAGGCATAGCAGTATTGGCTGGCATAAGCTTTACAAGCTTTGCACAGAAGAAAGAATTAAACAACGACATTATTTGGGGGAAATCTCAATTCATTCCTAAATCAATTGCCGGTTTGCGTTCTATGAAAGATGGAAAGCATTACAGTTCTTTCTACACTCATCCCGACACAAAAGAAACCTATATTCTCGAGTACGAATATGCTACCGGAAAAGTGAGCGATACCATTTTGAAATCATCAGAATTAAAACTGATGATTCCGAACGACATCACTAAAATAAACATGGAGAACTATGCCTTTAGTGATGATGAAACGAAAATCATGATTTCGAATAGTTATGAAAGTATCTACAGACATTCAACCAAAGAGTTAAACTACATTTTCGATAGAAAAACGAGAACATTACAAAACTTATCGGATTATGGAAAGCAACTATTTGCAAGCTTTTCGCCCGATGGTTCGCAAGTAGCTTTTGTTCGTGATAATAATATTTACGTAAGAAATGTTGCGACCAGAGAAGAAACAAAAGTGACAGATGACGGTGAGTGGGAGAAAATTTTAAACGGATGGTGCGACTGGGTGTACGAAGAAGAATTTTCATTTGCTCAAGCCTTTGCATGGTCGCCAGACGGCAAACACATTGCCTATTATAAGTTTGACGAAAGCGGTGTGAAAAGATTTAACATGGCCATGTATGGCGATTTATATCCAAAAGATTATCAATATAAATACCCAAAAGCGGGTGAGAAAAATTCGGAAGTTAGCATTCACATTTACAACGTAGAAAATGGTATTACAAATAAAGTAGATGTAGGACCAGAAAAAGATCAATACATACCACGTATAAAATGGACCGCCGATGCAAGTAAATTGTGCGTTTTAAGAATGAACCGCCATCAAGATAAATTAGAATACTTACTAGCGGATGCGAACACAGGTAAAACTAAGGTATTGCTTACCGAAACATCAAAAACATACATCGATATAAACGACGATTTAACCTTTTTAAAAGATAAAAAATCATTCCTTATTACAACTGAAAAAGATGGATTCAACCATTTTTATTTATACGACATGAACGGTAAACTCATTCGTAAAATAACCAATGGCAATTGGGAAGTAACCGCATTTTATGGTATGGATGCTGCCGAAAAAACAATTTATTTTCAAGCGGCAGCTGTTAACCCAATGCAAAGAGAGATTTATAAAGTAAACATTGATGGCAAAGGATTTAAAAAACTAAGCAAAGAAGTCGGCACTAACACTGCATTTTTCAGCAAAGATTGTTCGTATTATATAAACTACTACTCTACCGCAAACACTCCAAACTACATTACATTAATGGATAAAAATGGTACTCAAATAAGAGTATTAGAAGAAAATAAAAAGTTAAAAGAAAAACTTGCTGAATACGACTTAACAAAGAAAGAATTCCTAAGCATTACCACCTCAGAAGGTGTTCAATTAAATGCTTGGATGATGAAGCCAAGTAATTTTGATGCTTCAAAAAAATACCCAGTATATATGTTCTTATACGGAGGACCGGGATCTCAACAAGTGCTCGACTCATGGGGCGGTGCGAATTACCTATGGTACCAAATGCTTTGCCAAAAAGGATACATTGTTGTTTGTGTTGATAACAGAGGAACAGGAGCACGTGGTGCAGAGTTCAAAAAAATGACCCACTTACAATTAGGCAAATACGAAACCATCGATCAAATTGAAGCGGCAAAATGGTTAGGCAAACAAAGTTATGTTGATGCATCGCGCATTGGCATACAAGGTTGGAGCTACGGTGGATACATGTCGTCGTTGTGCATTACCAAAGGTGCCGATGTATTTAAAATGGCAATAGCCGTTGCGCCGGTAACTAATTGGAAATACTACGACACCATTTATACCGAACGTTATTTACATACTCCGCAAGA
>JBILKW010000125.1:0-6553 GCA_044376465.1 Sphingobacteriales bacterium
GTTGTGGGAAATTATTATTAATCCCTTATTTTTAGCCTCAATTATGACGAATCCTGGCTGGCTAAATGGCACCCGCATCTTATATATAGCCTTTATTATAAGTGCTCTTTCCCATTTACCTTTTATAAATCTCGGCCCGCGTAGTGTTCATGCTTGGCGCCAATGCAACACCCTGGCCGTTGCTCGCAATTTTCATCAGGAAAGCATGGACATTATGAACCCTAGAGTAGATAGAAGACTCGATACCAACGGTGTTACTGGCATGCAATTCCCTTCTTATGAATATATTGTGGCCTCTGCTTACAATATTGTAGGAGAACATAATTGGGTACACCGTTTAGTATCTTTATTAATTAGCTTCTGGGGTGCTCTCGGAATGTATTACCTAAGCAAATTCCTTCTAAAACACGATCTCGCCGCTGGTTTCGCTGCATTTGCTTATACTTTTAGCCCCGATTTATACTATTTTGGTTTTAGTGCATTACCCGATATTTTAGCACTTGCCTGCTCCGTTTGGGGCTTGTACTATTTCCTTAAATGGTACACCCTATCAATTAGCACATCTGCGCCCCATTCACCATTCACCATTCACCATTCACCATTCAACACTCACCAATCAACTCTATACTTCATTGCTTCCCTATTCCTCATCACCCTCGCCGGACTCACCAAGTTGCAGTTCTTGGCTATTGGTTTTTTTATTGCGCCATTGGTAGTAATTAGTTTTAATAAAATAGAAAATGGAAAAAAGAAAATAGGGGCATTAGTGCTATTCGGTTTGGTGGCATGTTTTGTTCCCTTATGGTGGTATAAACGTTCGGTAGAATTAATTAAAGCATCGGGCTTAGAAGATTTTGGAATTACGTTTAGGCCAGAGAGTGACGTATGGAAGGGTTTTCTAACCATATTTCAAAATTTAACAAGCGACTTGCCCGATTTACTCCTCAACTATTTTTCGTTTTTCTTATTTCTACTCGCAATATACTTTTTCTTCAAAAACAAGTTTTGGAAATCGGTTTGGTTCATTCCTATGCTAGTGTGGAGCATTGCTCTCATCACCTACCACATTATTGAACTTGCTCAAATGAATGTGCATTCTTATTACATGATGCCATACTACCCGGTTTTATTTTTAATGATTGCCTATGCGGTTAAAAATATTTACGATAAAAAAATAGGTTATAAATTTTTAGTGATGGTTCTACTGTTATCGCCTATTGCAACAGGCTTCCGTATTATTCCATCGCGTTTTACTAAAAGCGACCCAGGAATACCAATGGAATTATACAATGATGCAACAAGAAATCAATTAATAAACGCGACCCCACAAAATGCTTTATGCATTGTTGGTCCAGACATTTCAGGTTGTATATATTTTTATCATTTAGAAAAAAAGGGCTTCGGCTTTAACAATGTGACCGATTTAACAGAAGTAATACATTCTGAAACACGACTAGAAAATTATGTGAGAAGAGGGGCAAGGTATATTTTTACGAATGATTCCAACATCAATAAAATAAAAGAAATACAAATACATTTTGATAAGATTAATACCGTAGGCGATTTCCAAGTTTATAAATTAAAGCGCTAGAACATAGCAATTCATTTTTAAATTTATATTGAGTTTCTTATCTTAGGCACTTAAGTTTTAAACTATGGGAAAGGTATCGAGCATGGCCGATTCTCTGATAGGATCGGAGATCATCAAAATTGGAAATGAAGTAAATGAAATGATTCGTAAGGGGGCGAAAATTTGCAATCTTACCATCGGCGATTTCGACCCCAAACATTATCCCATCCCTACAGATTTAGAAGTTCGTATAATTGAAGCATATAAATCTGGTTATACGAATTACCCTCCTGCTAACGGCGAATTTTTATTACGACAATCGGTTGTAAATTTTTTAAAAGAGTTTGGAAACTTAAGTTATTCTAGCGATGAAATTTTAATAGCGGGCGGATCGCGTCCATTAATTTACGCTACGTATAGAACATTGCTCGACCCCGGAGATAAAGTAGTTTTTCCGGTACCCTCTTGGAACAACAATCATTATTGCCATTTAGTAGGTGCCGAAGCAATAATGATTGAAACCACACAAGACAATAATTTTATGCCACGTGCTTCCGAAATTGCTGGGCATTTAAAAGGAGCTACACTCCTATCATTGTGCAGCCCACTAAATCCAACTGGTACCATGTTTACCAAAAAAGATTTAGAAGAAATTTGCGACTTGGTAATTGCAGAAAACAAATCGCGTAAAGAAGGAGAGAAGCCCTTGTATTTATTATACGACCAAGTGTATTGGACCTTAACATTTGGTGAGCACAAACATTTTGATCCTGTAAATCTTCGTCCAGAGTTAAGAGATGTTACTATTTATATTGATGGTATTTCTAAAGCATTTGCAGCAACAGGTGTAAGAGTTGGTTGGGCTTTTGGCCCTCAATTTGTAATAGATAAAATGAAGGCGATACTTGGCCACGTAGGTGCTTGGGCACCAAAGGCTGAGCAAGTTGCTACGGCTGGCTTCTTAGGAAATCAGCAAGGCATTGATGATTTTATGGGGCCGTTTAAAAACAAAATAAAAGAAAGTTTAGATGCTTTGCACGAAGGCTTTCAAAATTTAAAAAAGAAAAACTACCCCTTTGATTCTATTGAGCCAATGGGTGCAATTTATTTAACCGTTAAGGTTGCTATAAAAGGAAAGAAAACGCCAGAAGGTAAACACATCGAAAATAGTATGGATGTTACCTCTTATATTTTATCGCATGCGCAATTGGCAATGGTGCCATTTACTGCTTTCGGTGCATCTGCAACATCAGATTGGTACAGGTTATCTGTAGGTGCTGCAGATAAAGAAACCATACTTGCATCGTTTGATAGATTACAAGCAGCGGTAGATTTACTGCAGTAATGGAGACCATTTGCTATAGTTGGTTTGCATCAAAAATATTTTCGTTTAACAACTACTGTAATAAAAATTTAGGTGTTGCATGATCTTTAAAATATCTATTAATAGAATATACTTATGCGATTAAATGCACTATTTTATTAGAGATTTTACCTTAAGTTTGCTAAATGTTAATCGAAAACAAAAAACTATTCCTTATTCCAGTTTCATTAGATGAGGAAGCACCAATAACTAGTACATTACCAAGCGATGTTATTGAAACAATAAAAACATTATCTGTATTTATTGTAGAGAATGAAAAAACGGCTCGAGCATATTTAAAAAAAATTGGAATATTAACTCCTCAAAAAGACTTAACAATTGTATTGCATAGTAAAAAAGACAAATTGCCTATTTCGCAATATTTTAAGTTATACGAACAAACGGAGGCAATTGGCTTAATGTCTGAAGCGGGTTGCCCCGGCATTGCAGACCCTGGTGCAGATGTAATTAGAGAAGCACACAAAAGAAAAGTAGAAGTAATTCCATTTGTTGGACCATCGTCTATACTAATGGCTTTAATGGCTGCGGGCTTTAACGGGCAGCAATTTACTTTTGTAGGTTACTTACCAATCGACAAAGCAGATAGAATAAAACGAATTAAAGATTTGGAAATGGTGAGTGAAAAATACAACATCACTCAAATATTCATCGAAACACCTTTTAGAAATAATCACTTATTTGATGATGTAGTAAAAAATTGCAAACCGAATACATCACTTTCTATTGGTGTTGATATTACAGGTTTAAACCAATCTTTAAAAACAATGACCATTGCCGAGTGGAGAGAAAATAAACCTGAGCTACATAAACGACCAGCTGTTTTTGTGCTTTACGGACGATAAAACAAAGAAAAACTGCATATATGCAGGAACTTATAAAAACCTGCATAAATGCAGTTTATTGGTGGCACCACTTAAGTGGTGCCACCAATAAACTTAAGATGCTATTTTAATATTATTAAAACCCTATCGTTAAACTCTTCCCAAATAAATTCATCTCTAGGGAAAATGCTTTCTAAAAATAATTGCAAATTTGCTTTACCTATTAAAAATTCTTCCTTAATATAAATCGCCGCAATTTTATTATTTGATATAAATTGTTTCACTTGTTCTTCAGTTGGATTTTTTACTAAAGAATCTTTTTGTGCTAGAATTAAAGATGTATAGAAAACATCCGATTGATATGTATCCCAAATTTTTTCGTTTATTCTAGAATAATAAGCCGAACTTAACTTTAATTCATGAATACTCTGCTCTAAATAAATCTCTTCATCAAAAACTCCCCATTTTTCAAACCCGTCTTTAATTCCAAAGGGAATGTATAAAATACCACTACCGGCCGGTAGTTTTTCTTTTAAAGTATATGATGAACTATATTTAAGCCTGTTATTAGTATCATATTTTTTAGTCTTTAAATATGACTTTGCATACAACTTTTGCTCATAACTTGACAATAAGAAAATGATAATTATCCATGTATAATTAATTCTGGGTTTTATCAGTTCTATTTTTCTGAAAATAAAAATAGGCATCAATAAAAATATCATTTCTAAAAATCGAGATGGGTTTCGAATATTATTAACAAATGGGACAAAATGTATTATTCCTGTTGGAAAAAAGAATAAATCTGAATTGTTTACTCTAACAATTGGAGAAGTTACCATAACATAAACGATTATAGTAAAGAATAAAAACCGCGTATTTTGATCTCTATTTTTCATAAAAATAAAAAAGCAAAAAGCAAAAAGCATGGTGTATCCTATAAATAAAGAATGCTCAGAAAGCAGGCCTGTATTTAGTTGTAACCAATCCGGATAATAAGAAGTTGATGATAAAAAATAAGATCGAATATCTGCGGCCGACCACAATGCGCCTTTTTCAGATACTCCAGATAATCTTAATATGCGAATAAGTATATGCATCAATATAAAGAATACCACTAATACGATAGATTTCTTCCAATTGAATTTAACTAACCAACAGCGAAAATATTTGAAATAAAAAACATACAAAATAACAAATGATATTGCATAAAATAGAGCGTAATAATCAAATAAAAAATTAATAAAAATTAGTAATATAGATTGATATGCATACTTTTTGTTAATGTTAATCTTTTGCTCATTTATATCTATAGCTTTTAGTATAGTGTATATTAAGAGAGGAGTAATGCAAATAAGTAATAAATTATAATGTACCCCCATTTTGTTTATCGTATATAAGTTAAACATGTAAAATGTTGAAGCCAAAAACCTATATATCTTGTTCCTTATAAATATTGAAGTTAAACGATAGGCAAAAATAGATCCCAATATAAATACACTAAAAAGGCCAATATTTATAGATAATGTGGGGTTGTTAATAATTAAGTTAATTAGACCTAAAATGGGAGTATATGCGTGCATCCACAAATTTATCGTTTGAGGAAAAAGTTGGTGGTTTGCAACAAAGGGGTTAGAAAAGTGTTTAAGTTGAAATGAAAAATGCCAGGTATTCCAATATACTTGTAACACATCAAAATATTTGCCATCATATAAAAGTGCAGTACTAAAATCGCTAAACTGTATATTAAAATAAAATAAGTATAATGTAATATACATGAATAAGATGATTATTCTTTCTTTTACATTACTTTTCTTACTTAATTCTTTCATTTTATAATTCTATTTATCCTATATGATAAATACTTTTTTATCTAATTATTAATCGAAGATTTTTATTAATTTGCAATATAATATTTTTACCCCACCTACTTACAACAAAAATGTCAGCTCCTCTTGCAGAACGCATGCGTCCACAATCACTCGATAGTTATATTGGACAAGCACATTTAATTGGTAAAACTGCTGTACTTAGAAAAGCTATAGAATCTGGTGTAATTCCTTCTATGATTTTTTGGGGGCCTCCCGGAGTTGGTAAAACTACCTTGGCAAATATTATTTCACACCAACTCAATCGTCCGTTTTATGCCTTAAGCGCTATTAATTCTGGCGTTAAAGATATTCGTGAAGTTATTGACAAGGCCAAGAGTCATTCATTTTTTGGGAGCCATAATCCTATTTTATTTATTGATGAGATTCACCGATTTAGCAAATCGCAACAAGATTCCTTGCTTGGTGCAGTAGAAAAAGGAATCGTTACTTTAATTGGTGCCACAACTGAAAATCCATCTTTCGAAGTTATTTCTGCTTTGCTTTCTCGTTGCCAAGTATATATTTTAAAATCCTTAGAGAAGGATGATTTAATAAAACTATTAGACCAAGCCATAGAAAAAGATAAGTGGTTGCTGGAGTATAAAATTGAAATTAAAGAATACGAAGCTCTTTTGAGATTGTCTGGTGGCGATGGGCGTAAGCTCTTAAATATTTTTGAATTAGTAATTCAATCTTTTGATGATAAAAATTGCATACTAGATAACGACTATGTGATGAACATTGTACAACAAAATTTGGCAATGTATGATAAAGCTGGAGAGCAACATTATGATATTATTTCTGCATTTATAAAATCAATTAGAGGAAGCGACCCAAATGCTGGTTTGTATTGGCTGGCAAGGATGATAGAGGGTGGTGAAGATCCTTTATTTATTGCGCGCCGTTT
>JBILKW010000126.1:0-6512 GCA_044376465.1 Sphingobacteriales bacterium
TGCTGTAATACCTTGCTAAGGTATTGGTACTTTTTAGAGGGTTTGGCGTAGCCCTTTTGGAGTTTATATCAAAATCTGAAAACGAATATTCGTTATTATTACTATTTGTAATAAAATTTTGATCATAACGTATGTACGTATTTTGTGTTTGTACTGCAGGTAGAGTTTGTATGGCGGTTCTACCAAATAAATCATAAATGGTTTGGGTGGTAATAATATTTCCAGAAGTGTTATTATGTTGCTGCGTTACTCTGCCGAAATTATCATAATAAACTCTATTGTGAGATACAATTTCACCAAGTTCATTGTATAAAATTTGTTCCGACCAGTTTTTATCATAATCCTGAAAATACTCAAGCTCGGGGATATCTATTCCTCTTCCGGCGTATGAACTATTGTCTAAAATCAAAAGCGCTTCGGGTGGGCTAATTATCTGCGAGCTATTATTAGTACCAAACATGTACGACAATAGTTTAACATCCACTCTATTTCCTTCAATTGCATTTTCGGAAATATCAGCTAGCAACCAAAAATAATGCGTGCCAGCAGATAAATGTAAGGCAGAAAAATTAAACTCCAAACTGTCGGATTGTACGCTTGCATGGCTACCAATAAGAGTGCTATTGGTAATTGTGTTCGTTGTATTATGGAATAATCTTAAATTAAAAACATCAAACTTAGAACTTAACAAATCTGTTCCAAACCTTACTCTATTTAGTTCGTTCGATTCAGTATTTTCAGGAATGTACACATTTAAGCGAATAAGTTGCTTATCAAGGTCGGCAGGATACACATTAAATGATTGTTGAAAAGCCGAAACAGAAATATTAGTAGTTCCATCGTCACCAGAATTTCCAGTTCCACCAGAATTAGTTGATTGAGGGAAGAAAAGTATTTTAACTCCATTTAAAAGATTAAAAGCGTCGAACTCTTTGGTTAAACCACTCATGTTATCAATTAGAAAAGGCAAAGGTTTATATCCACTATTTCCTAAGCCAATGGTTGCACCTGTATTTTCTTGAATTTCACCTGCAGAGGGGTCATAATTAAATAATACAGGCGCGGTAACTTCGTAAGAAAATTCAATATTTTCAGAATTTTCATATAAGCGTATTTGAAAATGTATTCTGGCATTAGGTTCAAAAACCGCAACTTCAGGACTCCATTGCATGTTATTCCATTCAATAATTAATACATCTTCATTGTTTAAAGTTTGCAAATCATACCAAATTTCAAAATTTAAATCATCTCTATAATTTAAATCAAATTCATCGAATAATGCAGCAATAAGTGGAGCCTTTAATTCTATTAAATCATTTCCTTTTACTCGAGTGTATTCATATAAATCTATGTGATCATTATTTTTACTAGGAAAATTTATCAAATCCGAACCCAAGCTTATCCATCCCTTTTTGTTTATAAATATGTCGCTATAATTAACATTGTTATACCTAAAATTAAAATTTGGCAAGGTTAATTTTACAGATTCATTTTCGTAAGTGTGATCAAGCAACATCGCTCCATTTCCATTTTTTATAGAATTGAAAGACTCGATAGAAGTAGTTTGATTATATGTAAACTCAGTTTGTGCTCTGAGGGAATTTGTTAGCCCTAACAAGGCAACTAACACTATAAATATATATTTGGTAACCATTATAATACGATTTTATGTTTAAAGAATTAACGACTAAAGTTGTACTTGTTTTTAGAAATTATTTTTAGGCCGTTGACGTTTTCATTGTAAGTAAATACTATTCTACCGGCTTTGTCGTATTCAAATTTTTTGGCAAGGCCATCATTTCCAATGGTTGCATTCAATAGTTTCGTATCTTGGTCAAATACAAATCCATTTACATTAGCATCTATTGGTGCAAACATAAAATCATCGAAATAGGAAATTGCACCCGAAGAGTTTTTAGCTAGGCCTACGTTAATAAAATCAGAAGCATTAGGTGTACTGAAGTTATTTGGAATAAGTAGTTCCACTTTTGCTAACACCCAATCACCAACTTGTAGGTTATGAGGGTTCGTTTTAGTACACTCAACGTACTCTTCTTTGGTAACACCATTTACTTTACCTTTAATATGTATAAATATTTTGGCAGTTGGATCGCTGTCTTTGTGTATCCAGACCTTGGCTACGTATTTTCTATTTACCTCTATACCGTTCGTATGGCTAACAAATGTTTTATAGTTAGCGCCGTATGCTTCGTTTGCAGGAATAGTAGTAATAAATTTACCTGTATGTGCTTTAACATTAGAATTTTGTTCTATAACATACGCCGGGCTCGAAACTCTTAATTCCCCACCGGCATCGTATAAATTACTTAGTATTGGTTTTATATCTTCAAAACTGGAATAAGTAAATGAAGCATAGTTTGCATTTGTGCATTCGGCCAAAAGTCCGTTCTCTAAGGAATTGTATTTAGATGATTTACTTCTACCCGATTGATCTTTTATTTCTAACTTTCTATTGTGTTCATCTAACAGATATACTTCAGCATTTAGGTCCCATAGATTTTCATCTGTATTGCCATTATAGGAGCTAATTTTATTTACATAAAAGGGTGAAATTTCATTAAAACTATTGTAGAAATGCCCTGTTCCAACATTATATTTTCTTTCTGTTTTAGTAGCAGACCAGTACGTTCTGTTTGCACTAAGCAGCACTTTATTGGATACTTTATCAGCAGTATTAATGTCGCCATTTTCTAAGGAATAGATTTCGTGCAATCCAACATTCGACAATTGATTGGTGGAATGTAGTTCAATCTGAGGTTTAGGACCAAGTTTTTCATTTCCAGGAATGGTATATGCAGGTATATTTATCGTTTCTAAAATACGCCCAGCAATATCTTTTTGTAAAATTCTATTGCTACTACCCGTTAATAAATTGTAATCTGCAGCATTGGTTCTAAGTTCATTTGTAATTAAGCCATTAGCAGATGAAACTACATTGGTTAATACGGTAACAAAATTATTTTTTTGGTATAAAGAACTTATTTGCTTAGTGCTTCGCCTACCTGTAGTTGAATTCGTTACTCCATGAGTATAATTTGAATAGAAAATTTCTGAACTAGTGGGTAATTGCGAATACAAATATTCGGTACTAGAAACGCTGTTATTATTATTATCAAATAAAGTTTTACGTTTAATTTTACCATGTGTTAAATTATGGTAATCGTCTATGTTAATGTATGCACGTAAAGTTCTATTGGAGTGTAAATCGCTAGGATCTGTGCTTACAATTTTAACATTATCATTTGCTTTGTATTCTGTATTGATATAATTGTAAAACTCCAGTACAACTTTACCCATATTTTCTGGATTACCAGAAGATTGCAATTCAGTATTGGCACCACTATTTTGTATTTCCACCTCAGAGTAGCCTACCATAGAAGTAGGGATTGCACCATCAGAACCCACTGTAGTTAATTCTAATATTTTTACAGAATTATCTACACTAGCAAAATAATCTGGCTCTGAAGTTGCAATGCCTTTTTTATATTTATAATGTAAATGATAGGCTAGGTTGCTCAGCGGGTCTTTAATTGAAATTGTTTTTACACGAGTACCACCACCATAGGCTGATTTAAGGTATTGAATATAAAAGCCGGATTTATAATAATCTAACGAACCAAGATTAACCAATGAACTCGGAAGAACGGGACATACAGCATTTGCTCTTTGAGCAATTTTCATATAGTTTCCATCAGAAGGTTTATTGCCAATTTGATTGTTTAGATGAGGTGAAAAAGAGGGTACCTCATCTGGAAGAGAAGTTGAAGTACATAAAAATTCAAATTTATTATGATCACCTATATACAAAGGCAAAACCATATCTAATAAAGCAGACCTGTCTTCATTTATATTACTATAAAAATGAAAAACATCATTATCAAGAAAATATGCCTTACCATTGTCATTCACATGGCCATCTGATACATTGTTCACTTGGAAAATTCGTTGAATTAAATTAGCATTTACTACGGGCACATTTGAATTTTTTATAATCTGTTCATTTTCATCATAACTCACAGATTCGTAATTATCAGATTCGTAATTAATAAGTATTTCTGAACCAATTGGGGTAGTTATTTTTTTTAACGACCAAGCATCAACATGTTGAGCCGAGTTATAGGTAGTGTAGTGTCCTCTAAACCTATTGTGAAAATCACTCTTATAATAACCCCAAAAATCTTGTTGATCTGGATTATAGTTTGGGTTTTTAGCTGGATTATTTTGATGATAGTCGAATTTATAAGAAGGGTAAATTTGTGTAGATTTTTGTTCTAAAATATCCAATTCTACCAGGGTAAGTTTACCGAAATTATTGTCGATGTTATCAGAAATGTAGTTAAAATAGGTATACCCAAGTGATGATGAAAATTTGTGCGTAATAAATTCAGTATTTACATTGTTAATGTTTGTATTATTATATACCCCTTTACATAAACTATAGTCTGTTTTAAAATCAATTGTTTTTAATGCAGCATCGGTTAAAGTTTTATTAGCATTTAACATTTCAATATCATGCACATCAATGATCTCATTTGCATTAAATTGATTGTTATTAATTTGATTTGAAAATGAATTAGGATTACCATCTTTAAAGGAAATGGTATGAATATCTTTTTTATTGAACAATAATATTTGTTTTAATTTCAATTTAGGTATCACATTGTTCTCATCGGAAGTTAAAGGAACCGAATGACCATCGGCTTTCAAATCCTTTACAAAAACTGCTTTTTGAGTAGCTGTTTCAATGGTATTTAAATAATAATCTTCATAAGATCCGGTTGAAAACGATCCTTCTCTGTAAAGGTTATTATAATAATTAGAATTTTTATATACGGCATTATGAGTAATATTGGGTAGGAAAAAATTTTTAATATTATTGGTATAACATCCATAATAAGGAGCTCTCCAATTAAATTCTGCAGTCCATTTCCCATACTCAAAACTAATCCAATAACCCTGATCAGCATCATTGGCAACACCATCACCATTATCAATAAAATCGGGCCCAGTAATTGCGGTTAGTTTCCAAGAAGAGGCATATTTAGTATGTTTTTGAATTTTAAGATACTCCTGATTTTCATCTATGTATTTGTAAGCATTAACAAAATTGTAGTTTGAACTATTTATAGATTCATCAACAAACACAAAACTATTCGATTCTTCATTCATTGAATATACCGGTAAAGAATAATGATAAGTCATGCCATCTACATCAATGATTTGGAATGCACCTATCCCATCCATTGGAAAATTAGGCGTAGGCCTAGAATTAGAATATTCATCAGCATTTACTTTTCTATAATCTAAAAACTTTTTTGTACTGATAAGATTGCTGTAATTTTCATTTATAAAAGCATTGGTATAATAAAACACTTGCTTACCTTTAAATGCCTGTAACAGCTCATTATTATCGAGGTTTACACCATTTGATTTAAAATATTTATTATTTGGATCATCAACCTTATCAAGCTCTTGAGGCGTAATAAAATTAGTGGAGTTTGATCGATTTACACCAATTGGTATTTGATTCTTGCTCAGCTCATTTTCAAATCTAAATTCAGGAGACTTGGTAAATGATTTATAATGAGGAGAAGAAACGTTTCTAACCTCATTATACAGGTACTCAATATTTGAATATTGCTTATCTGTTTCTTCCACGTCGATATTTTTTTGAACCAACGAAGCATATTCAAATAAATACGGCCTCATTTTGCCCATGCCCGAAACATAATAATCATCATAATCGGGGTGTTGAAACGGAACACCTTTTGTCATCTGTCTACTCGATTGATATAAATCCATGGTAGAATTTGTATTTCGATAATTAAAATTTTTAAAATACAAAGGCCCATAAACTAAAAAATCTTCTTCTTTTGCTTTGGTGTCTTTAATTTTGATGTTTTTACTTAATACACCATTCCAATCGTCGGCAAACCCATTAACGCTTCTAGATATTTCGCCAATATTTACATCCCAACCTAAGCCTATCCAGCTAGATTCTTGATTTGTTTTTATTCCTGCAGAATAATTAGCATGAATTGGATAGTGCTCACCATTCGGCCCCGACACATTTAACAAAGGGATACTGTACGAAAAATCTCCGGTAAACGGATCTATGTATTCAGAAAGTTTTTCAGCTGTAGGATTACTGCTGCTTGTTTGTGCTAAAACACGAAGTGGTAAAATTGCTTCTGAGATAAAAATAAAGAGTAATAAAACACTAATCGGTTTTTTCAAATTAATAAATAATTTCATCATGAGTGCGTAAATATATTTTGCAAACGAAATAATTTTATTTTGCTTAAACAACCTTTATTCGATTAAATCTATAACGATTTGTAATATGTGGAAAACTAAGGAATAACTAAGAATATAGTAGTTATACAAATGGAATTAACATTTATTTTCATGCAGATTTCATTAGTTCATTAAACCTAATAAAACATAGTATTACAGACTATCCTTGTGTATTTAATAGTATGATTAAATGT
>JBILKW010000127.1:0-6447 GCA_044376465.1 Sphingobacteriales bacterium
TGTTTGCGAATTGGAAGGATGTATAATGAATAGAAAATATGAATTATAAATTACGAGATAAACTTGGTTTAATTCATAATTCATAATTCATAATTCATAATTATTTTAGTGTTGGTGTCCTCCTTCACCATGAACATGTCCGTGGTCTAGCTCTTCAGCAGTTGCTTCTCTTATGGAGTGTACTATACCTGTAAACGTAAGATCTCTACCTGCTAAAGGGTGATTGAAATCCATTTTTACCATTTCTTCAGTTACATCAACCACTAAGCCTTGCATTTTATTTCCATCTTGGTCGCTCATTGGAATGAACGCCCCTATTGCAATTGTTTCATCATCAAATACACCATCAACCAAAAACACATTTTTTGGTAAATCTACAACTGCCGACTCATCGAATTCTCCATATCCGCTTTCTTCTTTAGATAGCAGGAAGTTAAAATCTGCACCATTTTCTAAGTTTTCTAGTGCCATTTCGAATTTTTCTGGCAAACCACTTAATCCGTGTAAATATACAAAGGGTTGCTCTGCGGTTACACGCTCTACTAACATTACGTTTTCGCCATCATTAACACTTAACTCGTAGGTTAAGGAAACTACTTTGTTTTGAGATACTTTCATTCTTTTTTTGAATAATGTTAAACATACATGGAAGAATCCAAAACATTTTTTCTAAATCCTCAATTGGACATTGAATTCGAAATGGTACAACCAATGCCACAAAAGTAATCAAATACTTAACAGAATGTTGAAAAAAAAATGATTTTTAGGCATCTTTTTTCACACTTATCCCCCTTTAAAAAAGTATCTTTGAATCTATCCTGAAATAAAAGTATATGAGTGAGGAAAAAATTGACAAATCAAATTATTCAGCGGATAATATCCAAGTTTTAGAAGGTCTAGAAGCCGTTCGTAAACGTCCGGCAATGTACATTGGCGATACCGGTTTTAAAGGTTTGCATCACCTTGTTTACGAGGTGGTTGACAACTCAATTGACGAGGCATTGGCTGGTTATTGTACAGACATACATGTAATTATTACCGAAGACAACAGCATACGTGTTAAAGACAATGGTCGTGGTATCCCAACCGACATGCATCCTAAAGAAAAAAAATCTGCATTAGAGGTGGTAATGACGGTTTTACATGCAGGTGGGAAATTCGATAAAGATACTTATAAAGTTTCTGGAGGTTTGCACGGTGTGGGGGTAAGTTGTGTAAACGCTTTATCTATTGCCTTAAAAGCGGAAGTTCATAGAAACGGAAAAATATTTCAACAAGAATATTCTAAAGGCAAGCCTTTATACGATGTTAAAGAAGTAGGCGAAACCTCTTACCGTGGTACCATCGTTACTTTTAAACCCGATGCCGATATATTCACTCAAACTACCGAATACAAATTCGACACGCTAGCGGCTCGTTTACGCGAATTAGCATACCTAAACAAAGGCATCCGTTTAACTTTAACAGATGAACGCGAAAAAGGAGAAAATGGTGAATTTACCCAAGAAGAATTCTACTCTGAAGGTGGTTTACGTGAGTTCGTTAAATACTTAGATGGAACTCGTGAGCCTCTCATTCCAGAGCCTATTTATGTTGAGGGTAACAAATCGGGCATACCAGTTGAGCTTGCACTTCAGTATAACAGTACGTACAATGAAAACGTTCACTCGTACGTAAATAATATCAATACCATTGAAGGTGGTACGCACGTGGCTGGTTTCCGTAGAGGATTAACGCGCACCTTAAAAGCCTATGCAGAAAAATCGGGCTTATTAAAAAATCTAAAAATAGAAATTACAGGTGACGACTTCCGTGAGGGATTAACGGCTGTAATTTCAGTAAAAGTACAAGAACCACAATTTGAAGGTCAAACGAAAACCAAACTTGGCAATAACGAAGTAACAGGTGCAGTAGATCAAGCGGTAGGCGAAATTTTAAACATCTACTTGGAAGAAAATCCAAGAGAAGCTAAAATGATTGTTCAGAAAGTGATTTTGGCCGCAACCGCACGTAATGCTGCTCGTAAAGCAAGAGAATTGGTACAACGTAAAAATGTTTTAACAGGCTCGGGCTTGCCAGGTAAACTTTCTGATTGTTCAGAATCTGATCCAGCTTTATGTGAGCTATACCTTGTTGAAGGGGACTCTGCGGGTGGTACTGCAAAACAAGGACGTAACCGTGCGTTCCAAGCCATCCTTCCATTAAAAGGTAAAATCCTAAACGTGGAAAAAGCCATGGAACATAAAATTTATGATAACGACGAGATCAAGAATATTTTCACCGCAATGGGTGTGAGTATTGGTACTGCCGACGATCATAAAGCATTAAACGTTATAAAATTAAGATACCATAAAATCATCATCATGACGGATGCTGATATCGACGGATCGCACATTACCACTTTGATTCTAACATTCTTTTTCCGTTATATGAAAGAATTAATAGAATCGGGTTATATCTATATCGCTACTCCTCCATTGTACTTAGTTAAAAAAGGAAAAGAGCAAGAATACGCTTGGGACGATAACCAACGTGATATTGCGATACAACGATTAAAAGGTGCAGGTAAAGAAGAGAGTGTAAACGTACAACGATACAAAGGTTTGGGAGAGATGAACGCAGAGCAATTATGGGAAACTACTATGAATCCTGAAACACGTACCCTTCGCCAAGTAACCATCGAAAATGCTGCAGAATGCGATCATATTTTCTCAATGCTCATGGGCGACGAAGTTGCACCGCGTAGAGATTTTATTGAGAAGAACGCGAAGTACGCACGTATTGATGTTTAAAGATTCTCTGCGAGTTTCACAAACACGCTCCACCAAGGAGCATCACCATACACAGAACCTAGTCGTACCACGACTAGGTTTTTTTCTGGGCAAACGTAAATAAACTGCCCTAAAATTCCTTCGGCCATAAAATCTCTACCCGGTCTTGGAATCCACCATTGGTATTGGTAATATTTTACACTCGCATCGGCTGTGTCTAATTTTGTTGATGCTGCTACCCATTCGGCTGGTACCAATTGTTGTCCGTTCCAATTGCCCTTGTTTAAGTACAATCTCCCGAATTTTGCAAAATCTACGGCTGTAGCATTTATGCAACAAAATGTTTTTTCCAATCCATCTTTTTTCTTATCAATGCTCCAACTTGCCGGTGTTTCCATTTGCAATGGAGTCCATATTTTTTCTTGTAAATATTGAGCAATGGTTTTTGTTTCTAATGCTCGCTCCAATATTAATCCTAAGAGTTGTGTGTTGCCGCTTTGGTATTCGAAATCGGTGCCTGGCTCCTCTTCCATTTTCATTTTGCCAATAGATTTTCTCAATTGTCTTCCGTAATAAAACGTAGCTGCATCGCCAAATGGGTTGTAATAACTTTCGTTAAATTCTAATCCTGATGTCATTTGTAATACATGGCGAATGCTTACTTTTTCGAAGCCTGCTTTTTTTAATTCCGGAATGTAATTGGTAATAGGTTCGTTCTCCGATTTTATGTATCCATCGGCAATGGCACATCCAATTAATGCGGAAGTGAAAGATTTTGCGACCGAAAATGAGGGCACCACATCGGTACTGGTATAGCCTTTGTAATAATTTTCGAAAATGATGCTATCGTTTCTGATGATTAAAAAAGCAACTGTTTTATTTGCTTTGTTCAGCTCGTCGAGCGTGTAAGTTTTACCTTTTATAATGAAACTTGGAATCTTAGCAGTACCTCTGCCGTCCTTAAATTTAAAAGGAGTTTCGGAAGCTTTTAACTCTCTACTTGGAAATTTTTTATGATCATTTATATCAGCAAAATTATAAATAAAAAACCTGCCAACTTTGCAAGAGCTAAGTGTTATGCTAAGTATAATTAATATCAGAAATCCTTTTTTCATACCTCAAATTTTTATTCAATATATGAAAAAATAAGGAGACTAGTAATTCAACCAAACTTGCTTGTTTTTATAATCTATTAAAGCATCGTATTTCATTAAAATATCGTTGCCTAATACGCCTTGAATAGGAGCTAAATCCATACGACCATAAGTATGGTTTACATGCGATAAATCTAATAATGCTGCTTTGTAATTTTGCAACACTAAATCGCCTAATCTAAAACTTTCAAATACGCATTCGAAAATTTCCATAGAATTGGTACCTAAACCCGAAGAGATTTGTTCGGCAGAATTAATTTCTAAATCATTCATATGTTCAAAAATATACGAACTATCGAAAGCAGTTTGAGAAGCACCCGAATCTACAATTAAAGAAATCTCTTTCCCATTTATTTCAGCAACAATACGCAAATGGAAACCCGACTCATTGAGTTTCAAAATTTCAAATGGTATTGCTTTTTGGTTTTTCATAAAACAAATAAAGGCATCGATAAATCGATGCCTTTACCTTTATCATTAATAATGTTAAACTAATTTCATTTCTACTAAAACATTGTTCATGGCACGAACTGCATCTGCACTTTTATTAAATGCAGCTTGTTCTTCTTCGTTCAATTTGTAATCAACAATTTTCTCCCAACCATTTTTACCAATTACTACTGGCACACCCATACAGATGTCTGATTGACCGTACTCACCTTCTAAAGATACACAGCAAGGGAATAATTTTTTCTCATCGCGTACAATGCTTTCTACTAAGGCTGCACCTGCTGCACCTGGAGCATACCAAGCTGATGTGCCTAATAAACCAGTAAGTGTAGCACCACCCACCATGGTATCAGCTGCAATTTTTTTCAATTTATCAGCCTCTAGTAAATTAGAAACTGGTAAGCCATTTAGATGAGCTAAACGAGTTAATGGAATCATGGTGGTATCACCATGGCCGCCTATTACTACACCGTGCAAATCATTCGATGAGCAGTTTAATTCTTGCGATAAATAATATTTAAAACGAGCGCTATCTAAAATACCACCCATGCCTATAATTCTGTTTTTTGGTAAGCCACTAGATTTTAATGCCAAGTATGTCATCGTATCCATTGGATTAGAAATTACCACAATAATTGCATTCGGTGAGTACTTCAAAATATTCTCCGTAACTCCTTTTACAATTCCAGCATTTATACCAATCAATTCTTCACGAGTCATACCTGGTTTACGTGGAATACCCGAAGTAATAACCGCTACATCTGTACCAGCTGTTTTGGTATAATCGTTAGTGCTTCCAACAATTTTAGTATCGAAACCCAATAATGCTGCCGTCTGCATCATGTCCATGGCCTTGCCTTCAGCAAAACCCTCTTTAATATCAACTAATACTAATTCTTCTGCTAACTCCTTACGAGCAATATTATCGGCACAAGTAGCACCCACCGCTCCAGCACCTACAACTGTTATTTTCATAAATTTTATGGTTATAATTAATAGATTCGCGAATATAGAGAAGATTCAGTAATTATGAAACCTTTTCTTAATTTCGAAACGAAAATTAGTAGAATTTATGTCGATTAAAATTTTGGTTACTGGCAGCAACGGATTACTCGGCCAGAAACTCACAGATATGTTAGTTGCAAACACTGCCTACGAACTCATTGCAAGTTCTAAAGGAAAGAACAGGCATCCCATAACTTCTGGTTATATATATGAAGAATTAGATGTTTGCGAATATGCCGATTTAGAACGAGTAATTAGTAAACACAAGCCACATGCTATCATACATACAGCCGCTATGACTAATGTGGACCAATGTGAATCGGAAAAAGAAGCCTGTATTAAACTAAACCTTAGGTCAGTTGAGCACTTAGCAAAACTAGCTGAGCAATACCCCTTCTACCTTGTACATTTGAGTACCGATTTTGTATTCGATGGAGAAGCGGGTCCTTATACAGAAAGCGACATGCCAAAGCCTTTGAGTTATTACGGCCATTCTAAATTGGACGCCGAAAAGGTATTGCTCGCTTCGAATATTGGATACTCTATACTACGCACTATTATTGTGTACGGTGTAGCCGCGGATATGAGTAGAACTAACATTGTACTCTGGGCAAAGGGCGCACTGGAAAAAGGCAATCCAATAAAAGTAGTGAACGACCAATACCGTATGCCTACACTAGCCGAAGATTTAGCAAAAGCTTGTTTACTTGCTATAGAAAAAAAGGCTCAAGGTATTTACCATATTTCTGGCAAAGATTACATGAGTGTTATAGAGATGGTGAAAAGAATTGCCGCTTTCTTTAAACTCGATGATTCAATAATAGAAGAAACCGATTCTAGTACCTTAAACCAAGCAGCCAAACGACCACCACGCACTGGCTTTGTGCTCGATAAAGCTATAAATGAATTGGACTATGCGCCCCATAGCTTTGAAGAAGGCCTAGCCATTGTTCAAAAACAATTAGAAGATAAATAAGTTATTAGATTTTAGATATTTGTTATTATTAAACCATAAAAAAATATGAGCATTAACGTAGGCCAAATGGCACCCGATTTCAGTTTGTACA
>JBILKW010000128.1:0-6430 GCA_044376465.1 Sphingobacteriales bacterium
TGGTATAATCTTCGGTTTCGCCAGAGCGGTGGCTCATTACCGAGGTATAGCCTGCTTTGTGCGCCATGTTTACGGCATCAATGGTTTCGGTAAGGGTACCAATTTGGTTTACCTTTACTAAAATTGAATTCGCAATATTATTTTTAATTCCATCTGACAACCGTTTTACATTGGTAACGAATAAATCGTCGCCTACTAATTGTACTTTATCGCCAATTGCTTTGGTAAGCTCTGCCCAACCAGCCCAATCGTCTTCGCCCAATCCATCTTCTATAGAAATAATTGGATACTTTTTACACCAATCTGCCCAGTAAGAAACCATTTCGCTCGACGTTAATTTCTCGCCGCTAGATTTATGGAAGTGATATACTTTTTCTTCTGCATTGTACATCTCAGCAGATGCAGCATCCATGGCAATCCATACATCTTCACCTGGGCGGTAACCTGCCGCTTCAATAGCTTGCAAAACTGTTTCAATGGCTTCTACATTCGATTGCATGTTGGGTGCAAAACCACCTTCGTCGCCTACGTTTGTAGAGTATCCTTTTTTCTTCAATACTGTTTTTAAGTGATGGAAAATTTCTGTTCCCATTCTCAATCCTTCAGAAAATGATTTGGCTCCGAATGGCATCACCATAAATTCTTGAAAATCTATTTTATTATCGGCATGTGCTCCACCGTTTAAAATATTCATCATTGGAACTGGCAAAGTATTTGCATTTACACCTCCAATGTAACGGTACAAAGGCTGGCGCGATTCCATTGCTGCTGCTTTCGCAACGGCCATAGAAACTCCTAAAATTGCATTCGCTCCTAAGTTTGCTTTGTTATGCGTACCATCTAATTGAATCATCAACTTATCAATCATGTTCTGCTCAAACACATCTAAACTCAATAGCTCTGGCGCAATACGGTCGTTAACATTGTCAACCGCCATTAGCACTCCTTTACCCATGTATTTAGATTTGTCGTTATCTCGCAACTCTACCGCTTCATGTGTACCGGTAGATGCACCCGAAGGCACTGCTGCTCTTCCTAAACTTCCGTTTTCTGTTAATACATCTACTTCAATAGTAGGGTTGCCTCGAGAGTCAAGGATTTGGCGGGCTTTTATGTCGATGATAATGCTCATTTTGTTGAATTGTGAATTGTGAGTTGTGAATTGTGAATTTCAATTATTAGTTAATTGGTTATTAGGTTATTAAGTTTCTAGCACCCTCAGCGTCTCTGCCTCCTCTGCGCCTCCGCACTACAGCGAAGCAACGAAGTCATCAAATAAATACCTCGAATCGTGTGGGCCTGGCGAGGACTCTGGATGGTATTGTACAGAGAACGCTTTTTTACCCTTCACTCGTATGCCTTCAATACTTTGATCGTTTAAGTTGATGTGTGTAATTTCTACTTTATCGGATGCGCGAACATCTTCTGGAACTACACCGAAGCCATGGTTTTGCGAAGTAATTTCGCATTTATTTTGCATGATGTTTTTAACGGGGTGGTTTAAGCCACGGTGACCGTTAAACATTTTATGTGTGCGTATGCCATTTGCAAGGGCCAATAATTGGTGACCTAAACAAATTCCGAATAAAGGTTGATCGTCTGCCAATACACTTTTTACTGTTTCAATAGCATAAGGCATTGCGGCAGGATCACCAGGGCCGTTAGAAATGAAGTAGCCATTCGGTTTCCAAGCTTGCATTTCGGCGTACGTGGTTTTAGCTGGGAATACTTTTACAAACACATCGCGCTCGGCAAAGCAGCGTAAAATATTTTTCTTCACGCCAAGGTCTAAAACCGCTACGCGGTACTTTGCGTTTTCATCACCAAAATAATAAGGCTCTTTAGTGCTCACAGTAGAAGAAAGTTCGAGTCCATCCATAGAGGGTACGGCAGCTAACTTTTTCTTGAGCTCATCTACTTCTAAAATTTCTGAAGAGATGATGGCATTCATCGCGCCTTTATCACGTATATGGCGAACCAATTGGCGGGTATCGATATCAGAAATACCAACGATGTTATCATTCAAAAAATAATCTTGAATAGATTCGTCGGCCATTTTGCGTGAGTAATTTATATTGAAATTCTTACAAACTAAGCCCGAGATTTTGATGCTATCCGATTCTACTTCGTTGTGGGTAATTCCGTAATTACCGATGTGTGCATTGGTGGTAACCATAATTTGCCCGAAGTAAGAAGGGTCGGTAAAAATTTCTTGGTAGCCGGTCATTCCGGTATTAAAACAAATTTCGCCAGTGGTGGTACCAATTTTTCCGGCCGATTTGCCTTGGAAAACAGTGCCATCTGCTAACACTAATACTGCGGGAATTTTTGCAATTTCTGCCATTTTTTATTTTGAATTAAGCATAAAAAAAGCCTTGTAAAACATTACAAAGCCTCGTGGTTAATTGAAAATGAGCATTTTTGAAGAGATTTCTTCTCAACCTCGTTAAAAAAGATTGTTTTATGATTCATTTTCATCGAGGGCAAATGTAATAAAATTCAGAGAATCGTATAAGCATTTTTTGAAAGAATGAAAAATTTAGTGGACTTTTGCAGTATGTCTGTACACAAAGAAGTGAAACGCGTTACTACGCATGTGCTCCAAGCGATGAAGCACGATGGAGAGAAAATTGCGATGCTTACCGCATACGATTATTCTACGGCCTTAATTTTAGACGATGCGGGCATCGATATATTATTGGTTGGCGATTCGGCATCGAACGTAATGGCGGGGCACGAAACTACTTTGCCCATAACGCTTGATCAAATGATTTACCACGCCTCTTCTGTAGTGCGAGCGGTAAAGAGAGCATTGGTGGTGGTTGATTTGCCTTTCGGTTCGTACCAAGGAAATTCGAAGGAAGCTTTGCAATCATCCATACGCATCATGAAAGAATCGGGCGGGCACGCAGTTAAATTAGAAGGCGGCGCAGAAGTTCGCGAATCTATAGAACGTATTATTTCTGCAGGCGTACCAGTAATGGGGCATTTGGGCTTAACACCACAATCTATTTATAAATTCGGTACCTATACCGTAAGAGCAAAGGAAGAAGCCGAAGCGAAAAAATTATTAGAAGATGCAGAGGTATTGGAGGCCGCAGGCTGTTTTGCCTTAGTGCTCGAAAAAATACCAGCGAAATTGGCTAAACAAGTGGCTGAAAAAGTTCGCATACCTGTTATAGGCATTGGTGCCGGAGCAGATGTTGATGGGCAAGTATTGGTGGTAAACGATTTGTTGGGATTAACCAAAGGGTTTAAACCACGTTTTTTACGTCAGTATTTAAACTTATACGAAGAAATTAACGGCGCAGTAAAAGCATATATTGGAGATGTGAAGAAGAAGGATTTCCCGAATGAGAAAGAGCAGTATTAATTAGCTAATTAGCTAATGTGATCTTTAGCTAATGAAATGTGTTAATGGGGTGCTAAGAGGTATCGGTCTTTCGGGTTTCCGGTCTTTGTGACCTATTTTTTTATAAACTTCAAAGCACTCCCTTCCTCAAACATCAACAAATACAAGCCACTCGGAAGATTACTTATATCAATAGAACGATTAACAGTATCGATCTTAAACTCCCCTATTACTCTTCCAAACATATCTACAACTTTAAGCGCTGAAGTTTTATTTTCTCGCATTTGTATGGTAAGCATTCCATCTGTAGGATTAGGATATGCACTGAATTTACTTTCTTTATCAGTATTAATTCCTACAAAATTATGAATGGTAAAGCGCATAGAATCTATAGTGGTATTTCCGGCAGCATCCATGGCCCAAACCGTTAATGCATAATCTCCATTTGGTAAAGTTGCGGAATTAAAAATTAAGTCGGAATCGATAGCTGTTATGGTATCGTTGCCATTAGAATTAGTAAGTATGTGATAAAATGCACGCGCATTATAATTACCCGTAGAGAAACAAGTAGCATCTCTGGAGTACATTGTATTGATGATGTCTTGCACATATGGTCCGTTAAAATACGTATCGTTGAACATATTAAAATCGAAACTATAATCGTCGGTTATAATTAAGGATGGTACATCAATTGCATCAATTTTATATCCAATTCTGTATACATCTACTCTCCAAAATGTATTTATTAAATCGTATACGTTTGAAATAATATCTACTTCCCCATATACATTATCGCTAGAGAGGTAATTACCAATGGCATCTCTGAACGCAAATTTTTGCCCAGCAATGGCTTCTTCAAAAACAGGCGCAGTAGTATCTTTAAAATTACTCATGTAATAAAGTGGATCATCGAATGTCCACCAAGAACCCGACCAGGTTGCGCCTTTATCTACAATACGCGCGAAATGGCAATGAACGAAACCCGTTACCGGAAAATCTACAAGCTGTCCAATAACTTCGCCTTCTGCAACAGTATCGCCAACGATTACGGGAATCAATTGTTCGTCTAGATGTGCATACAAATACCCTTGAGAAGAATCGGTGCTCGTATTATTATTGGCAATGGCTACGCGCCAATGGTAATCTCCGCTAGTAGTGAGCACTGCTTTTACATAACCACTTTTTACGGAGTGTACATTTTCTAAATGATCACCAAACAAATCTACTCCCGGATGTAAATAAGTACTGCCTGGCGAATACTCTTGAATTTCGTTGTATGAATTGCCGATGGCTTGGTAACTAGACGTACTAAAATAATCCATTGGATTTTTAAAAGTTTCGTTGGTTCTGTTCTTGAATTTTGGATCTATGTTTTCTGGTGCATGGTTTGTTGCAAAAACTCGTGTATAGGTTTTAGTTTCGATAAAAGTATCGGCGGTAAAATTGCTGAGCTTGTTTAAGTAATATTGATATTGAGTATTGCTTTTTGTTCGAGTGCTTATGTACCAATCGTTGTTATACAATTCTACATCAAAAATAATTCCTTGCTTGGGCGTGTATACATTACTTAGTGCAGCATCGGCATATTTATAAATACCATTTTTACAAATGTAATACCAAGTATTATTATTATTTGTTAATTGGATGATAGGGCTAGGTACTTGTATATTTTTATCATCAACATAAATTAGAGTTCTATTTGTATTAATGTGTGAAAGCTCGCCTTGGTTATTAATGGCAAAAAGTGTAGAGCCTATTATTTTTTGTTCATCAAATGTTTTTAAGTTGATGGTGTGTATAAAACCACTACTGTAAAATGCGATGAAATTTTTATGCTCGGAGAGTTGTAAATTGATGCATTGTGAAAATGTTTTTGTGCTGATTAATGTTCCTGCATCTGAATAAAAATAAATAGTAGCAGGAGCATTTTCATAATTGGCATCAATGGATAAAAAACCATCAGCCGTTTGATGCAAAGTGTTTCCATTGAATTTCTTTTGCTGGAAATTGATTTGAGTTTTAGCATTTTGGAACACAACATCATAATCCAAATTATTCCGATTAGGAATAATAATATGCCCTGCAGGCGATAATGACTGAGCATTTAGGGTGTTTATTCCGAATAGGAATATTCCTAATAGGAATAATGCAGATCTGTAATTAGGGAAGATTTTAATAATAGTCATTTATTGATGTTTTATTAAAGATAGGGAAAAACTAGGGTATAAAAAAGTTTGAAAATGCGATGATTATAGTATATCACATACCTATTTGACAAATTTTGAATTAGAATTATCTTTGTATATGAAAAAGACTATAGAGGATAAAGTAAAGGCATTACAAGAAAGGGCTAAAGAAGCAAAAGCTTTAGAAATTCCAATAACACTAAAATCTAATGTTGACTTTGAAAACAGTTTAACTAAAGTGATTAAAACTAAAGAGCAAGCCGATTTATTCATGAAAGTGCTCAGAACTATAAAATAGATAAAACTAATTATTACTAATAAATAGACTTACACGTCTATAATTTGTGAGGTGGGATGGTGAAGATTGATCTTGAAAATTGCTATGAAATTGAATTATTATCAGAAAATTTCGGTTTCAGTAAATTTGATACAATAACAACAGACAATAAAATTGTAAGCTTAGGCATTAAGATAAGTGACACTAGTCATGATCTACTACCAGATGTATATAATTTAGCTTTCGGGAAAATAGAGGATGGTTCCATTGACGATAATATTAGGCTAAAACATAAAGACATTTCAAAAACCTTTTCAACTATAGTTTTTACAGCTTATTCATTTCTTACACTTGAAGAAAATGAAAATAAATACTTGGGCGTTGATGGGTCAAATTTAACGAGAGCACTTATGTATTATAGATGTATTCAAAACAATTTCGATTATTTGAATCAGTTTTTCATCATTAGCGGAGTAAACTATTATGTTAGAATATTACGCCCGGATCAAAATAATGGGAATTATGTTCCTGACCCCAATGATTGGGTTGCATTGCCTAATGAAATAAAAAAAGGAGAACATTTACCAATAGATAAACTATACAATTATTTCATAT
>JBILKW010000129.1:0-6372 GCA_044376465.1 Sphingobacteriales bacterium
TCTTTATTTTTAATGCATTTAATACGGTTGCTGGGTTTACTTTTTTCATTGTAGTTTATTATTTATTTAATGGTGATACAGCTGCTGCCGGTATTTGGCCTACTCTGTTTGGTTGTGGTGGAGCTTTAGCTACTACATTTATCGTAATTCCTACTGTGGCATGGATCGCTAAAAAAATGGAAAAGAAAAAAGCCTTTTTAATTTGTCAAGGCATCTCCATTTTCGGATACATATTGCTATGGTTCCTCTTTATACCAGGTAAACCATACATGTTTTTATTTGCATTACCGTTTTTCTCATTTGGTATTGGAAGTTTATTTACCTTAATGATGTCGATGACCGCCGATGTATGCGACATGGATGAATTAGATTCGGGTAAAAGACGTGAGGGAGTTTTTGGTGCTATTTACTGGTGGATGGTAAAGTTTGGTTTTGCCATTGCCGGATTATTAACGGGAGTTATTATGTCGGTAGTTGCTTTTAAAGCTGGCGCACCTTCGCAACCAGAAGGCGCAGTTACCGGATTACGATTGTTCTTTTCTGGAGTGCCAATTGCAGGAACTTTAATTGCCATGTGGGTAATGTGGAATTATGATTTAACTGAAAAGAAAGCAAGAGAAATTAAAAAAGAATTAGATGCCAGAAAAGGAAAAGTAAAAATAAAACATTCTGGTTATGTTTCGGGGAAATTAAATTCATTACTTCACCATACAAATTTAAATAACAGTATCGGAACCGATTATAGCAATAAAACAGAAGCAGAAATAGAAACATTATTTGCTGCACAATTTAACACTGGCTTACATGGAATTTGCTTTAGTCCTTATGCTGAAGGTCAAAAAATAGGGGATGTTTTATCGGCAGAACAAATTCGCAGAAGGCTAGATATTATTGCGCCGCATACAAAAAGCATTAGAACATTTTCTTGTACAGAAGGAAATGAATTAATACCAGAAATTGCTCATCAGAAAGGTATTAAAACAGTGGTAGGCGCATGGATTAGTAATGATAAAGCGCGAAATGAAAAAGAAATAAATGCATTGATAGAACTTTCGAAGAATGGTTTAGTAGATATTGCCGCAGTAGGTAACGAAGTGTTGCACCGCGAAGAAATTTCTGAAGAAGAATTAATTGCTACTATTAACAGGGTAAAAGCGGCAGTACCAAGTAATGTTGAAGTTGGATACGTTGATGCCTACTATCAGTTTATTGAAAGACCGAAATTAATTGATGCATGCGATTTAGTATTATGCAATTTTTATCCGTTTTGGGAAGGAGCATCCATCGATTATTCACTATCATACCTTACCCATATGTTTGAAGTAACGAAGGCAGTAAGTAAAGGTAAAAAGATGATGATTACGGAGACTGGATGGCCAAGTTTTGGAGAAACCATTGAAAGTGCCGTACCTTCTAGAATCAATGCCATGAAATATTTTATTGTTTCGCAACAATGGGCAAAAAACATGGAAGTAGAACTTTTCCACTTCAGCTCCTTCGACGAATCGTGGAAAGTTATTCATGAAGGAAAATTAGGAAGCACCTGGGGATTATGGGACAAAAACGAGCAGTTCAAGTTTAAAAAATAAGTATAATCAATATGTCATACAGAGAAGGTCATTTTTTTACAGCAGAGAACAAAGCTAACATTGAGCAATTGCAACATGAACATGTGCAGGTTGAATATGCTCAACTCACTAGCGATGATTTAAAAAGCTTGTGGCGCAAAACTCTTAAGAGTGGGATGCATGGCATTTGTTTTAGTATTTATGAAGACGGACAAAAACCAGGCGCCATAATTACCGAAGCACAAGTAGAGAGGCGCATAAAGATTTTACAACCTCATGCAAAATGGGTACGTTCTTTTTCATGTATTGAAGGGAATGAACACGTTCCCAGAATGGCAAAAAAGTATGGAATGAAAACCCTTGTGGGAGCATGGCTTGGCGACGATTTAGACCTGAACGAACGTGAAATCGAGAGTTTAATAGCCATGGCAAAGGAAGGCTTGGTAGATGTTGCTGCGGTAGGCAACGAAGTGATGTATAGAAAAGATTTAAGCGAGGATCAATTGATAGCATACATACAGCGAGTAAAAGAGGCGATCCCACATATTCCGGTTGGTTATGTAGATGCATATTATGAGTTCTCGCATCGACCCAAAATAACCGAAAAATGCGATGTAATTTTAACAAATTGTTATCCGTATTGGGAAGGTTGCCCTATAGAATATTCGCACGAACACATGAAGAGTATGTTCGAATCGGCAAGGCATGCAGGCCAAGGCAAACGAGTAATTATTACAGAAACCGGTTGGCCTAGCCAAGGCGGTGCCTTTAAAGCATCTGTTGCAACAGAAGAAAATGCCATGCGCTATTTTATCGATTGCCAAAATTGGTGCAATGCAAACGGCATCGAAAGTTTTTACTTTGCATCGTTTGATGAGTCATGGAAAGTTGGGCCCGAAGGAGATGTAGGTGCTTATTGGGGATTATGGGATAAACATGAAAAACTAAAATATTAATGAGTAATTTTTTTAAAGAATTTAAGGTCGATTTTGCGAAAGCCATTTGTTATTCTGGCTTTAGAGATGGGCAACAGCCTGGTGGAATATCTCCTTCTTACGAAGAAGTTAAAGAAGATTTAGTACTGCTACAACCGCATTGGAAATACCTTCGCTTGTATGATTGCGATGAACATGCTTTAACCGTACTAAAAGTTATTCAACAAGAAAAATTAGACTTGAAACTCATGCTCGGTGCCTATATCGTAGCCGAAATGAATAACCAAGGTTGCCCTTGGGGTGGCGGTGTTTACGAGGAAGAGCAATTAGAAGAAAATAAAAAAAGTAACGACCAAAAAATTAAGCGATTGATAGATTGGGCTAATCAATACCCCGACATTATTCATTTGGTATCCTTGGGTAACGAAGCATGTGTGGATTGGACAGACCATTTTGTACCAGTTGATAGAGTGATAAGCTTTGCGATAAAAGTGAAGCAACACATTAATCAGCCGATTACTTTTTGCGAAAATTATGTACCCTGGTTAAATTACCTTAAACCATTGGTAGAGGTGATTGATTTTATTTCGATACACACCTATCCGGTTTGGGAATATAAACACATACACGAAGCGGTAGAGTACACCATCGCAAACTATGAAACCGTTTCGAAGCAGTACCCCGGAGTTCCAGTAGTAATTACCGAAGCAGGTTGGGCTACCAATTCACACGGTGTTGGAATTAATTCCGAACATGTGAATGAAGAAAATCAGAAAATATATTTCGAAGATTTAATGGATTGGGCTACTAAAAACGAAATTCTAATTTACTTTTTCGAAGCATTTGATGAACAGTGGAAAGGATCTACAGACCCCATGGAACCCGAAAAACATTGGGGCCTTTTTAAAAGAGATCGAACACCAAAATTAGTTTTTGAAAAAAATAAAGAGATGAGATAAGAATATAGTTTGTAAATTCTAAATTCTAAATTCTAAATACTAAATACTAAATTCTAAATACTAAATTCTAATTTCTAATTTCTAATTTCTTAATACTTAATACTAATCAAACATTACAACTCAAACGAAAACCCTTCTTTCTCCAAAGCTCTGTAACGTTTCTCATCAAACTCAAATAATTTTGCAGGGCGATGAGATACGTTTAATTTCACTTCGTTGAGCGGCCTTAGTATATTCATTTCCTGAATCTTTTTCCTGAAATTAGACTTATCAAATTTAGTTCCGAGCAATGCTTCGTATAAGTGTTGAATCTCTAAAAGAGTAAACTTTTTTGGCAATAATTCGAACCCAATAGGCCTGTGCAATACTTCGTCTTTTAAGGTTTCTATGCCTTTACATAAAATAGATGAATGATCAAAAGCGAGCTCTGGTAAATTATTGATGCTAATCCATTCTGCAGATTTTGCCCATGACGAAGCAATGGGTTGATAGTTCATGCTGTTTACCAAAGAGAAATAGGCCACCGTTACCACACGCCCTAGTGGGTGCCTATCTACACTTCCAAAGGTGAAAAATTGCTTCATGTAAATGTTCTTTAAGCCCGTTAGCTTTTCGAGTACATTATTGGCCGCTTCTTCTAGGTTTTTATCTGGCTCCACTAAATCACCAATGAGTGCCCAATGCCCATTAAATGGCTCAACCTCTCTTTGAACTAAGAGTACTTTAATTTCGCCTTCATGATATCCAAATACCACGCAATCTATAGATAAACCAAAAACAAAATACTCGTTTAATGGAATGCTATGATCGGATAGGAAATAGGTACTTGGTATTTTCATACCGCAAAATACAATTTAGACTTCATAAATAAATAAAATACTTATGGTATTTTTTACTTTAACTATTTTTAGGTATATTGCATAGGTTAAATCATTTACAATCCAAACATTTAATATGAAAAAAATAGTTACACTAAGCATATCCATACTTATAGCAAGTATTGGATTTTCGCAAAACAATCCCATTAATTTTGAAACGGGTGGTAACGGAGCAAATTGGTCATGGACAACCTTTGAAAACGGTACAAATCCAGTATTAGAATTTGTAAGCAATCCAAGTGCAACAGGCATTAACACCTCGAGCACGGTAGCAAAATTTACTGCATTACAAGTAGGTAATCCATGGGCAGGATGTGAGTCGGCAAACGGTTCCAGTATTGGAACGTTTACGCTTACTCCACAAAATGCAATTGTGAAAATGATGGTTTACAAATCAGTAATTAGTGATGTAGGTATAAAATTTGCAACAGGTTCATTAGCTTCATCGGGTGAGATTAAAGTATCGAATACCTTGATAAACCAATGGGAAGAATTAACCTTCGATTTTACATCAAAAATTGGTGAACCGTCATCTGCTGGCATTACTCAAATCATTATTTTCCCCGACTTTAATTTGGCGGGCAGGAGTGCTGATGTTATTGCATATTTTGATAATATAACGTTTAATGCAGGCACCGCATTAGCAGAACCAACAGTTCCTGCCGCAACTCCTACAAAAGTATCGGCAGATGTTATTTCATTATTTAGCAATGCTTATACCAATGTTACGGTTGATACTTGGAGAACATCTTGGTCCTCGGCTACCTTAACCGACATCCAAATTGTTGGCAACGATACAAAAAAATACTCCGGCTTAGATTTTGTTGGAATTGAAACAATTACCAGTCAAATAAACATCAACAGCATGGATTTATTTGAATTTGATGTATGGACACCAAATTCAACTTCGTTTAGATTTAAGATTGTTGATTTTGGTGCGAACGGAGCTTTTGGTGGGGGTGATGATGTAGAGCATGAAACAACAGTGGTTCCAACCCTAAACGGATGGAATCATATAGCGGTTCCACTTTCGAGCATGACAGGACTTACCACAAAATCAAACATTGCACAACTCATTTTTGCAAGTTCACCAGCGGGTACATCTGTGGTGTATATTGATAATGTAATGTTTAGCAAAGGCACCGTAGTAGCAGTAGAGCCAACCACTGCAGCTCCAACTCCTACAAAATTAGCAGCTGATGTAGTATCGATGTTTAGCAATGCATATACAAATGTTGCTGTTGACACTTGGAGAACATCGTGGTCTTCGGCCACTTTAGAAGAAGTGCAAGTTGCAGGAAACGACGTAAAAAAATACTCAGGTTTAGATTTTGTGGGTGTGGAAACAGTGTCAAATCAGCTTAACATTAGCGCCATGGATACATTTGAATTTGATGTGTGGACACCAAATTCAGCCTCCCTTAGAATTAAGTTAGTAGATTTTGGTGCCGACGCTGTATTTGGCGGAGGAAATGATGTAGAACACGAAACTGCAGTTACACCAACCTTAAGTGGATGGAATCGTGTAGCGATTCCACTTTCGAGCATGACGGGCTTAACTACGAAATCAAACATTGCGCAATTAATTTTTGCAAGTTCGCCTGCTGGAGCTTCTGTTATATACATAGATAACGTGATGTTTAGCAAGAAGAGTTCAGTAGGTATTGAATCGGCAAAGGCAGAGAAGGTGGGCATATACCCTAATCCAAGCAATGGAATGATAAACATAACTACCGAAAAAGAAATCCAAAAAGTTGTGTTATATAATTCAATGGGTCAGGCAATACTTTCCTACAATGCAAATTCGAATTTTGTAAAAATGAATATTGATGATTTGCCAAGTGGAATATACACGGTAAAAACGACTATAAATGGAGTAGATACCTTCAATAAAATGGTAAGAGAATAAGTTTAAATTTAGTATTTGTTAGGGGCAAGCAGAAATTCTGTTTGCCCCTTTTTTCTGAGCTATTATTTTTATAATTATTTCTTTAGCATAAATTTTCGAATTTAATTTGAAATTCATTTCAGA
>JBILKW010000130.1:0-6340 GCA_044376465.1 Sphingobacteriales bacterium
ACTTTTGCCAAGGAAATATTTTTTCCCTTTTTCATCTTGATTTATTAGAAAACCAGCTGCTAGCAGAGTGTCGTGATTAGCTGCTAACCATTCGAGCATTTTATGATATGTACCAGCTTCCGCTTCGTTCTCATTTGTTTTTAAAATAAATGCCGAACCATCTGCAGGGCTCAATCCTAATTCTTTTAATAAGTCAATTTTTGTTGATTCCCATTGCAAAGATCTTTTCACTCTATGGAAAACATATTCGTCGTTTTTATTTTCTACACTTACGGAAACTTTGGTGCCCGATTGGTATAAGAAATTATATTTTCCGTATTGAAAAGATAAGACTAATTGTATGGTATCGTTCCAAGCATATACCATTTTTAGTTGAGGTTTTGCTTCAAATTGCTCGGTTATAATTTGAAATCCTTCGGCATAAACATTATGGCGCTCAATTAAAGGTCCAATAAACTTCTTGAAATACGTTGCTTCCGAATTTTTCGGTATATCAATATATCGTTTATTTAAAAAAGGAATTAATTTTTTACCATCGAGCTCGAGTTCAAAAAAAAGCAAATCTTTTCCAAGCAACATGTAGGCAGGTTGCATGCAAATAATTTCTGCATCTTTAAACATAAACTCTATTCTGTTCCCTAAGTATTTAATGGTTGGAAAATAGCGAGTACCTTCTGGACTTCTTCTGAAATGGAATAATACGGATGTTTGTTCTTTGGCAATAAATATTTGTTTATTCGCAGGGTCGCCTTCCTTACCCATTTCATAAAAAGGCTTATCGCCAATTAATTGAATGGCTTCAACAATTTTCTTTTCAAGAATCGGACGAACAACTGCATATAATTTATCATTCCATATTTTACTGAAATACTGAGCAGGACGAATAATTTCTTTATGATATTTTTTGATGATGTATTCTTGATCGAGTTGATCTAAGAGTTTTATTAATTTATAATCGCTTTCATCTAAATAAGCGTCGAACTCTTTGGCAGTTTGTGAATAAAGTTTGCGATGGCTAAGAGTAAAACTTCCGTTAGGATTTAATTGTACAATATGAGGTTCTATAACATGCCCCAAGTAGGGATGTTTACAAAGAGAATAAACTAATTTACAAGGTTTTTTACTATCAACGCGTACCACAAATGATTCCTAAAAAATTTAGGTTAATTTATAGCACTAAAAAAAATCAAATGTAATTTAATATAATCGCTTAATGAAATTTATTAGCTATTATTTTAAGAAATTTCGATTTGTCCTTCAAAAACTTTTACAGCTGGCCCAATAAGATAAACATTGCTAAAGTATTGTTCCACCCTATTAAAACGTACGCTTAAGTTCCCGCCTTTTGTTTTAATGGGTACAGATAAAGTGCCGTACAAATTATTTTTTATAGCATAAGCCATTGCAGCAGCCGTAACACCGGTACCACAAGAGAGTGTTTCATCTTCAACACCTCGTTCGTATGTTCTAACATACAAGGAATCGTTTAGCCATTCCAAAAAATTAACATTTATGCCGTTCTGTTTATAGGTTTCGTTATACCTAATCGTTCCACCTTGTTTGTAAACGTCGATGTTGTGTATATCTTCCACCCACTTTATATAATGAGGCGAACCAGTGTTTAAGGTGATATCGTTGCCATCTGCATTCCAAGAGTTAACATCGATCATCCCCAGTTCAATAACCTTCTCAGAAATTTTGGCATAATGCGGACCATCTACTGCCAAAAAATGACATTCTGAATGAATTATATTTAAGTCTTCAGCGAACCTAACTAGGCAACGTCCACCATTCCCACACATGGTGCTTTCCTTTCCATCGGCATTGTAGTAGAGCATTTTAAAATCGAATTTATCGATATTTTCTAATAGCATAATTCCATCGGCACCGATTCCAAACCTTCTGTCGCACAATTTGTTATATAGTTCAATATTATTTGTAGGGAATTTCTTATTCCTGTTATCAAATAAAATAAAATCGTTTCCTGCGCCTTGATATTTGTAGAATTTGAATTGCATACGTTGCTATTGACCAAACTGTAAATTAGTTTTTACAAAAGTACGGCAATTTTAATTGAAATGAATACGTTTAGCTGGCATTGATTTTGAAAATGATAAATTTGAATAGATAAATCCTTTAAACGAAAAAGATATGAATATGAAAAAGTACATTTTTATCGGATTGTTAGTGGCAGCGGTAGGCGGATTTGTGGGAGTTGCTGCATATAAACTATTAGAAAGTCCAGAGCCAGCTACCATTTCCGAGCGACAAAAAGTTCAATTCGCAAATTTACCAGTTTATCCTAACCCTTCAGATGGTGGTACCGATTTTACGGTGGCCGCGGCTAAAACAGTACCAGGAGTGGTGCACATTAAAGTAATGGCCGAAACGAGAGGTAATATAAACGAATACGACCCATTCAGAGATTTTTTTGGTGATGGTTTTGGAAATCCTTTCGGGCAACGTGGTCCGCAAATGGGTTCTGGTTCTGGCGTAATTATTTCTGCCGATGGGTATATTGTTACCAATAACCATGTGGTTAAAGGCGCTACAAAAATTGAGGTTATTTTGAACGATAAACGTTCGTATAACGGTAAAGTAATAGGCACCGATCCAAATACTGATTTAGCATTATTAAAAATTGATGCACAAAATTTGCCTTTCATCATATATGGAAATTCTGATGATGTTAAGATTGGAGAGTGGGTATTAGCAGTGGGTAATCCTTTTAATTTAACTTCTACGGTAACTGCAGGAATTGTATCTGCAAAAGGAAGGAGCATTAATATTATTGGTGATAATGGAGGTAAGTTACCAATTGAATCTTTTATCCAAACCGATGCAGCAGTAAACCCTGGTAACAGTGGTGGAGCATTAGTAAGCACTAAAGGCGAGTTAGTGGGTATTAATACAGCCATTGCTTCTCAAACTGGAAGTTATGCAGGATATTCATTCGCCGTTCCGGTAAATTTGGTTCGTAAAGTAATGGACGATTTATTAGAATACGGGAAAGTACAACGTGCATTTTTAGGGGTTCAAATACAAGAAGTGAATTCGGAAGTTGCTAAAGAAAACGGATTGAAAACCATTAAGGGGGTTTATTTAGCGGGTGTTTCTGAGGGTGGTGCAGCAGAGGCAGCAGGATTAAAAAAAGGTGATGTGATTACTTCTATTGCTGGTGTGGAAGTTAACACAACATCTGAGTTAACAGAGCAAATCGGAAGACACAGGCCAGGCGATAAAATTGATGTAAAAGTTATTCGCGACAATAAAGACAAAGCAATATCAGTAATATTAAGAGGAGAAGATAATTTAACAGAACTAAAAAAGAAAGAAGCTGTAAATGTAAACTCATTATTAGGTGCCAACTTTTCTAAATTAAGTGATTCAGACAAAAAGAGTTTGAAGATACAAAGCGGTGTAAAAGTTGGAAGTTTAAAAGCGGGAAAATTAAGCAGCATAGGCATTAGAGAGGGGTTTATCATCACAAAATTAAACAATAAAACAGTTAATGAACCGAGTGATATAGACGATGCAGTAAATTCTAGCGAAAGCAATATGTTGATGGTAGAAGGCGTGTATCCTCAGAATCCTTATTCTAAGTACGTATACTCATTTAATATTAAATAATAAGATTTATAAAACGCTGTGCATAAAAGCTAGTTCAGAAATGAGCTAGCTTTTATTTTTTATAGCAACATCCCAATTGAACCGAAAGTAGCTTTTATTAATAATAGCCCATCAATAATTATTAAATAGTACAAAATTGATCTTCGCTTTTTCATAGAGTAAATTACAAGTAATAACATTGCAAAAGGAATGGTGTTTAAAATAACCCGTGGCGTTGAAAAGCTATTAAATATTGCCACACTCATAAACGAGCCAAAGCCAATAATGCTTAATGGAAGTAGAATATAGAAAATAGTATACCTTAATCCATATTGCACTACAAATGTTTTTATCTCTTTGTTATAATCGCTCGCATAATCTTTAATGTCAAATAGGATAGCCAGAACGATTACATACATCATGTTTTTTATAAATAACAACATATACATGATATCAAAATTCGGAGAAATTTGATGCTCTGCCCAAAATAATATTAATGGAAATACAGTTACAACTCCAGCCCAAGTAAAGCCTATAATTATAGGTTTTAACCAGCCCAAAGATCTTAAATTATAGTTCGATATTCCTTTAGTACTTAAGCCATAATATAATAGTGCTGTTAAAGGAAAAACAAATATAAGTATTAATGCAGGTGTAATTATTTTACCTCTTAAGAGGTATAAATACAGCGCTAAAAAAAATGTAATTAAAAAAATATATATCGATTGACTACTTTTTATTTTTGCATAATTTTTATGATACCAATTAGTTCTTGGATTTTTACTATTTGAATCATTTAAATGCGTGTAAGCTTTTGTATAATAAAATATTGTTGAAAAAAATAGCAATAGGTAATATACAGGGTGAAGAAAGCAAATGTTTAATTGTAATGTTGTTTCAATTGTTAAGGCTAATGCACATATTCCATAAAAATAATTACCAAAAAAAATATTTTTTACTATGTTATTCAAAGTATATATTAATTAGAAATAACAAGATAGTATGTTTTTTTATTTGAAATTAGCCAAGCGCCCTTTCTATTATAGAATTCTGCCGTCAAATTTTTATTTAAATAAAAGGGGTTTTTCGGATGTTCGCAATAGAAATATTCTTTAAAGTTGCTATTTATATATTTATTAAAATAGATAGGGTAAATACTAGTAACACCCATGCTATTTAAATCAACATTCCTTAAGAAGCCATTGATATTGCCGGATTTTGGCATATGGTTAGTTTGAATAATTGCACAATATCTCTCAAGCTTAGCACTTGCATGAGAAAAAGCATTCAACAATACTTTTTCTCTACTTTTAAACCATTTATTTGTATAGGGCTTGCCAAAAGACAAACTAGTTTTAAGATTATTTTTAATCTGTTGCAAGATACTATCATGAACCATTAAATCAGCAATTCGCGTGGTGTCAATTAATCTAATTAAATCATTTGCTTTTATGTGATTTGCCTTGTAAGGATTTTTATAAATAGAATCTGCAAGTAATTGTAATGATTGATTACTTACTCCAGATATCATATAATATAGTGCATTTATAGTTGTTTGAAAATTGTCTTCATGTTCAACATCAAAAGAAGTAACGCTTATTTTATTTTTAGGATTACGTTCAAGATTTAAAGAATATATTTTTTTGTAGAATTCTTTCTCTTCATTATCCACAAATCGAATGTGTTTTAGCGCATTAGTATCTGTTCCGCTGATGTATAAGTTAATAAAAAAACAAAAACTTGCGTCGCGCTCTAAAATTAAATGATACGGGAATTCTGTAGCTTGTTGATTTATTAAATGCAGGTATGCATCATAAACACCTTTCATCCCACGTAACTCACCTAATATTATTTTATTCGGAATATCTTTTTTTGAATGTATAAAATTTGATTTATTAATTTGCGCAGTAAGTTTAAAACTATTTACAAATATCAGAATGGTAAATAAATATTTCATTTTATTTCGATATTAACAAAGAATCTAAGTTGCGTATATTTCTTTAAAAATGTTCATTCAACAATAGGTGCCACTAAGTTAACATAGTAAAACTATTTTGCCCCTGAATCTACTGTTGATTTTATTAATGATATCTACAATTTCATCCATTTAAATTTCTATGAATAGCATGAGCCTGCAATTCAGTTAGCACTGGCATAAGTAGTGTCCATATTAAGATCTAACTTTAAGCATTTGCTTCGATATAACTGAATTCTAGATTTTCTATGCATACATAAACTTCCTATGCAGATTTATTAATTTAAGATTAGTCTCTCACTAACTCTACTACTTCCGTTGCGCTTTTTAATCGGCCTGCTTTGAAGAAGTACCTTCTATAAAAATCTTCACGTAAGTCGGATACTATTACTCCTGAGGAAGTAGACGCATGAACAAATTTATGATCACCAAGATAAATGCCAACGTGCGATACTTGACCGCGTCTTGTTCTAAAAAAAACCAAATCACCTTCTTTCATTTCATCCTTAGAAATAGGGTTAGTCATTTTATACATACTTCGTGAGTCACGCGGCAAGCTTCTTTTGTATACGTTTTCATAAATAACCCCAGTAAAACCAGAGCAATCGATGCCTTTTTTACTTTCCCCGCCGTATCTATAACGGGTGCCAAGCCACTCGTACATTTGATAGTACAATTCTAAATTAGCCGAAGTGTCTAAATTTAAACCTGTTTTTTGAGCATGAAACTGATAACGTAAGGTGTCGGGGTCTAACA
>JBILKW010000023.1:0-18292 GCA_044376465.1 Sphingobacteriales bacterium
TAATTTGGGTAAGTATGCTAGTTTTATATGTTGAGGCAATGCATTTTCAATGTCTTCAATTTCGCTAGCCAAAAATGATTCGCCCATGCCAACTGTTAAAATATTTTCGTGAATTAAGGTGCTCCCTAAAAATCGTTTCTTCAACAATGGCAATACCGAATTTTCCATAATCGATTTCATTTCGAACGGTACACCGGGTAATGACAAAAATAATTTGCCGTTTCGCTCAAACATCATGGCCGGTGCGGTGCCTTGCGGATTTTGTATTACCGTACAATTGTGCGGAACTTCTGCTTGCTTTCTGTTTATTTCGGTTACAGGTCTGTTAAATCGTGCGAAAATTCGTTCTACATTTGCCAATGCCTCTTCATTTAACACATACGTAGAGCCGAAATATTCTGCCAAACTATGTTTCGTAATATCATCTTTTGTAGGCCCTAATCCGCCTGTAATTAACACGATATCTACCCGCTCTTCTGCTTCCTTTAAGGCTTTTAAAATATGATCTCGATCATCAGAAATAGAACTTATTTGTTTTACACGAATACCTAATTCATTCAATGCCTGAGCCATCCATGCAGAATTGGTATCCACAATCTGGCCTATTAAAATTTCGTCGCCTATGGTTATTATTTCTGTATTCATTGTCTAGTCGTTAGTCGTTAGACAATAGCAAACAGTAACCATAATTCGTAATTCGTAATTCATAATTCATAATTCGTAATTATTTTTTTCCAAATACTTTTTGCAAAATCGCTGTCACTCTCGCTGCTGGATCTTGTCTTATTTTTAACTCTTCTTTAGCTACTAACAAAAATAATCCGTTTATTGCTTTTTGTGAAGTGTACCCTGCTAAATCTGGATTCATTTTGGTAACGGTTGGTACTTTGTTGTACGTGGTAATAATGGTTTCCCAGTATTTAGTAGCATTTACTTTACTCAATGATTTTTCAATTACGGGTCTGAATTTTTTTAATAATTCTGCTTGTGTATTCGCTTTTAAATAGTTGGTTGCTGCATCGTTAGATCCGTTTAAAATAGTTAATCCATCCTTTATCGTCATTGCCTTCACTGCATTCATAAAAATGGGTGCCGCTTCTTTTGCTGCGTCTTCTGCTGCACGGTTAACGGTAAGTGTAAAATCGTTCAGCAATTTAGTTTGCCCTAAACTTATCAAGGTTTCTTGCACTTTTTTTGCTTCCGGTGGGAATGGAATAAACAGCGCCGGATTTTTATAATATGCATCTACTTTAGAAGCCAATCCCGATGCATTTTTACTGCCTACATTCAATGCCTCTTTTAATCCTGCAATTATATCCTCATTGCTCAACTTCCCAGAAGTGCCGGTAGCTCCAGCCAATATTTCGGTGCCACTGTTCCTAATCTTATCCATATCCAACTGCTTGCACGAGGTGCTCATCAATACAAAACCTACCATTAAAGCTGCAATCTTTTTCATATCTAATTTTTTTAACGAATTAACGAACTAGCGAATTTACGAATTAACGAACTAGCGAATTAGCGAACTAGTGCACCCCGCTAGCACACTAGCATACTAACACACTAGCACACTATCTACTCTCTCTCATAAAACTCCCTTCTTCTACTCAACTTTAAATCTTGTAAGATCGAAGCCCTTACTTTTAAATCTACACTGTAACGTTGAAAGGTGCCAAACGGTATCCAATTGATGCTTAAATCCCAGCAATGTAAATCTCTGTAAATGTTTAACGAGGTTGGAGTAATTTCTTTATTGGTAAAATCGTAGCCACTGGTAAAACCTATTTTCCACTTAGGGGTAACGCTAATATCGCCGTTAAAGTTTACCGATTGTTGTGTGGTTGAAGTAAGTAATGGGCGCTGATACGAAAGAATATAACTAATGGCAATGTTCCAAGGAACGCTCCAATCTACGTAGTATTGAGGCGCACGATTAATCATTTCTAACTCTGCATAATCGTATTTATTTTTTTGAACTTGCTTCTGCTCCACTCCTGCTTTACTCTTGAACGCAGCAGGATTAAGGTTTGTTCCGATTGATAAATTTGCCGCAATCAATCTCCCTAATCTTTTATTTTTTTGAAATTCAAATTCATTCACATTAAAAACACGACCATTTGTATCGGTTCTTAATGTATATAAATCAAACACAGCGTTCACATCAATATTAATTTTTTCAAACAACACCGTTCTAGCCACCACATTTATGTCAGAAAATTTTAACGAATCTGCTGCCATGTTGTAATTTCCTGTAAACCTAAAACTGTCGAATATCCTTATTTTCCTAACCACTGAGCCAGTGTCTGTTTCTTTCTTAAATTTCATTTCCACATTATTATCGAGTGTGTAAGAGAGTAAACTTGATTTACCTCCACCCGGCGAACCGAATAAAGAATTACTGTTTTCAAATATTGAATACTGAGCTGTTGCACCAGTACTATCTGATTGAACTAGCTGATAATATCCGAAAGAACTTTTAGAAAAATCGGGACGATAGCTATAACTTACAGAAGGGGTAACCACGTGACGAATGGCTACAATGCCGGCTTTGTTTACTGGATACATTCCGTATACACGTGTAGTTAAACTGATTCCTCCGTTATATTCCATTGATCTGTTGAAGCCTTGTATGGTATCTGTAATAACTTGTGTGCCGTCCCACGATTTACGTACTGAGCTGAAATACCAGCGTTCGTTATAGTTTGCAAATGGACTGAAGGTAAAATATTTAAATAAATTGAAGGATGTTGAAATAGGAATTCGGTGTATGATTCCATTCTGAAAATCTTTCAAGGTTTCTTTTCTGAACAATAGAGAGTCAATTGTTTCTATTCTGTTTAAGGCGTCGGCGGTATAACTTACGCCAATTCTGTGGTACCATTTTTGATCGCCCACCCTGTTTTTAGATTCGAATGGAAATATTCTAGACATATTAAAGCTCACACTTGGCAAACCTAATGAAACCAATCCGTTTGTTAGGTTCTGAGCATGTGTCATCGATCCGTTTAAAGAGAATGGAGTGCCTTCCCAATTCTTAGAAAAACTTACCGATGAGTTTAAGTTGTTTTGTGTTATACTTTGGATATTGGTGGTGATGTTATTCCTGTAATTATTTCGTGTTGCAATGTTTACCAATGCACTAAAACGTGTGCCAGGTATGGCTTTGGGGTCTTGGTTATGATTCCATCTGATTGAAAAATCTTGGTTACGAACGTATGCAAATGTATTGGGCTCCCCAAATCTTCTATCCGTGTAATTACTTGCAAAACTTCCGTTGTACTTATACTTTACATTGTACCTCGAAAGCACGTTAAAACCGTAACTGCCTCTCGAGTATATATCTGCTCTTAAAGATAAATCTACCTTATCATTTATCCCTACATAATACCCACCATTTCTCAAGAAAAATCCTAACTCTCTATCTTCACCAATTTCGGGCATTAATATTCCAGATGATCGCCCACTTTTTCTTGGAAAAAATCCAAATGGTAGCGCTAAAGGTAAAGGCACATCTTCTACTACCAAATAGGCCGGACCCGATACCGTTTTGTCTTCTATGTTTTTTGCTTTGGTGAGTGCAATGTAAAAATGAGGTTCGGGTAAATTACAAGTGGTAAACTTTCCGTTTCTTATAAAAACTTCGTTGTATTCATTTTTCTTTACATCATTTGCAATTAAATATCCTTGGCCTTCTTGTGTAGTTACGTCTTTAATTTTACCTTTTTTCGTTTCGAAATTGTACATCATTTCTTCTGAATTATAGGTTTGTCCGGCATCCACAAAAACAGGCTTCCCAACCACTTTGCCCGAACTATCTTTTACGCCTTGGGCATATACTGTTTTGTTTATCTGATCAATTACAACATAATCAGCTTTCAAATTTATATCGCCATAATAAACTTCTGCTTTGTTGTATAAATAAACTTTAGACTTCACAATGTCGTACACAATCGAATCTTTGGCATTGTATTTAATAGGAACTTCTATGGCTTGTTTTTTAGGGCTTAAGAGAATAGAATCGTTTTTTAGGACGGTGTCTGATAAGGAATCGCCAATAGACCTCGTTATCATAGTATCACTTACAAACAAAGAATATTGTTTAGCCTGAACATCATATTGGAGCCCAATTAAACAAATAATTACTAACAAAAGTGGAAATAGGCTCTTTAATGGTTTCAAAGTCGGCAATGAATACTATTTTTGCAAGCGAATTAACGAAAAATTAAGGAATAAATTACCGTGAAGCAACTACTCTTATCCACATTTATCATATTACTTGGTGTCATTGGTTCCAAAACACACGCCAATCCTACTAATCTTTACAAAATTAAAACCGTAGTAATAGATGCTGGACACGGAGGCCACGATGCCGGTTGCTTAGGTATTCATTCCAAAGAAAAAGAGGTTACGTTGGCCATTGCATTAAAATTAGGCACTTATTTAGAAGAAAATTACCCAAACATAAAAGTAGTGTACACTCGCAAAACAGATGAGTTTATTGACTTAATTGAACGTGCAAACATTGCAAATAGAGCAAAAGCAGATCTTTTTATTTCCTTACATTGTAATTCTAGCGCAAACAAAGCAGCCTATGGTTCAGAAACTTACGCTATGGGCTTACATGTTTCGGAAGCAAACTTAAACGTTGCAAAAAGAGAGAACTCGGTAATTTTATTGGAAAATAATTATGAGCAGAACTATGATGGTTTCGACCCAAAATCAACAGAAGCTTATATAATATTTTCGTTATATCAGAATGTGAATATTGATAAAAGTTTATTTTTAGCCTCGAAAATTCAAGATCAGTTTACAAACAAGTTAAAGAGATATAATCGGGGTGTTAAACAAGCTGGATTTATTGTGCTTTATAAAACCAATATGCCTTCTGTGCTAATTGAGAGTGGATTCTTATCTAATAAAAATGAAGAAGAGTTTTTGAGCTCTGAAGAAGGACAAGAGAACATTGCTAAATCTATTTATTTGGCGTTTAAAGCATATAAAGAAGAGTTGGAGAAGGAAAAATAAGTATATTTAAGAAATTTTCTACTGTGAAAATCAATAACGAAACAAAAGTCGGCATCATAACGGTACTATCGGTTACTATTTTAATTTTAGGATATAATTACTTAAAAGGGACTGATGTATTTACAAATACCGTGGATATTTATGCAGAATATGAACAAATTAGTGGCATTAAGGAATCAAATCCTATTCTGTACAATGGATATGCAGTTGGTAAAATAGCTGATTTAACCTTAACTGAACGAGGTACCATTGTTGCTACCCTAAGACTAAAACCAGGGTTACAAATTCCAGATAATACGATCGCAAAAATTGTAAGTCAAGATTTGTTGGGGGCAAAAGCTATTGTTCTACAGTTTGGTGATTCCAGAACGTTTGTAGAAGAAGGTGATACACTAAGAACCGACACTGAAATGAGTTTAGCAGAATCTGTTAATTCTGAGGTGCTGCCCGTCAAACAAAAAGCGGAAAAATTATTGAGCACTATGGATTCTATTTTAGTGTCAATACAATACATTTTAAATCCAAATTTCAGATCGAACATCGACCAAAGCTTTGCTAGTATCAAACGCAGCATCGAAACGTTAGAACTTACCTCCAATCGTGTTGATTCAATGGTGAAATACCAAGCAGCAAGGTTTAAAGTTATTTCAAGTAACATCGAAAGCATCAGCTCTAACTTGAAAAATAACAATCAAAAAATTACAGATATTCTTTCCAATATTAACCAAATAAGCGATTCACTTACTCGTATAAATTTTGTTTCTACTATTGATCGAGCCAATAAAGCCTTAGAAAACATCGCTATTATCACCGAAAAAATTAATACTGGCCAAGGTTCATTAGGAATGTTGGTAAACGACGATAAGCTATACCATAACTTAAACCAATCGTCGAGAGATTTAGACCGCTTGCTTGTAGACCTGCGTTTAAACCCGAAGAGATACGTGAATGTGTCTGTATTTGGCGGCAGCAATAAAAAGTACAAAGAATCGGATTCCCTTAAAATAAAGTAAATACTAAATTCTAAATACTAAATTCTAAACACTAAATTCTAAATTCTAAAACTAGCACATCCCTTGCTTTCATTAGCTAATTATCACATTAGCTAATTAGCTAATTAACTTAGTTTCCATAAGGTGCACAATAATCCCATCTACTAAGCCAATTTTAGGTACATATATAGATTTCACACCGGCCCATTTCATAATGGTTAAAAATATTTCGGATGCAGGTATTATAACATCAGCTCGATCTTGGTTTAACTCAAGTATTTGAATGCGTTCTTTAAGCGAGTACGAATTCAAATAATTGTACAAGGATTTTATTTTCACAAAGCTTAGAGGTGTTTCGTCTTTCTCTCCAGATAATCGGTGTAGCTTATTGATATTGCCGCCTGTGCCGATTCCGAACATTGGCCTAAGGTTCTTGCTGTATTCTTTAATCCAATCGCGCATACGAGTCCATTCTGCCTCTGTGTCTTTATTATCTAACATCCTGATCGTGCCAATATTAAAAGATTCTGCAGCAATTACGTTATTTTTAGAAAATATAGAGAGCTCGGTACTTCCGCCGCCTACATCAATGTATAAATAATTTTTTTTATGATCGAGCGTGTCTTCAATATGCGAAGAGTAAATCATTTGAGCTTCTTTATCGCCAGTAATGATTTCTATTTTAACATTCGACTCTTTTTTTATTCTGCTAATTACATCTGCTCCATTTTTTGCCTCGCGCATAGCAGAAGTAGCATATGCTTTGTATTCGGAAACTTTAAACACATCCATTAAGTTCCTAAAGGCAACCATCGATTGGCTTAACTCTTTAATTTTCTTTTCAGATATTTTCTGATTTAAAAAAGCATCGTCGCCCAAACGTAAGGGTATCCTTAATAGCGTATCTTTTTTATAGTAATATCCATCCTCGGCTTCAATAATGTTGGCAATTAACAATCGTACAGCATTGGAACCTATATCTATCGCAGCATATCTCATTTTTTAATCTTTAGTCGTTAAACGTGGTTGTTTAGTTGTTTGTTATTTAGTTGTTTATTATTAGTACTCCCTTGCATTTTACCTTTCAACAATTCGACCTTACTTTACTGCTTTAGCAACTGATACGTTTCATATTGCGAGCGCAGCGCTTGTTCATCGTTTAATTTGTAGGCATTATTATTTTCTTTATTAATGATTCTGGCTTTGGTATTATCTTTTAATTGTAAATCTAAAATTGATTTGATTTCTTTTTTCACTTTATGATCTAAAATCGGAATGGCTACTTCCACTCGCATGTCTAAATTACGGATCATTAAATCGGCTGAAGAAACGTACATCACTTCTTTACCACTGTTATGGAAACAGAATATACGGGCATGTTCCAAGTACCTATCAATTATACTAATAACTTCAATATTTTCAGAAAAATTCTTTCTACCAGGCACTAAACAACAAATTCCTCGTACAATAATTTTAATTTTTACACCTGCACGAGAGGCTTCGTATAATAGTTGTATGATTTTTTCGTCGGCTAAACTATTTAATTTAAGCAAAATACTTGCCTTTTTACCATTTAGTGCATGTTGCGTTTCTCTTTTTATAAATTTTTCTATTTGCTTGCGCAAATTTAAGGGCGACACTAAAATATTTTTATACTCACCGTCAATAGTTCCTCTTTCTAGGTGTTCAAACACTTTATGTAGCTCCGTGGTAATTTTTTTATTTGCGGTAAAAATTGATTCGTCGGCATAAATCCTTGCCGTTTTTTCGTTAAAATTACCTGTACTAATATTTGCATACAAAGTATTCACTCCTTTTTCTTTGCGACTTATTAAACAAATTTTAGAATGAATTTTCATGTTCGGCACACTGTGCAATACCTTCACTCCTTCTTCTAGAAACTTTTGCGTCCAGTAAATATTATTTTCCTCGTCGAATCTTGCTTTCAACTCCAATATCACTAATACTTTTTTACCGTTACGGGCTGCATTAATTAATGCATTCGCCACCATCGATTCTTTAGCGATTCTATAAAGTGTAATTTTAATGGATTCTACCTTAGGGTCAATTGCAGCTTCTCGTAAGAATTGTATGATGTAATCGAACTTTTGGTAGGGCAAATGTACTACTCGATCAGAGCTGGCAATGGCACCAAAAATACTATTCGATTGATTGAAGGAAGGTATATCTAATGGAGCATTTTCTGAATAATTTAAATGAGGTAATTTTAAGGTCGGAAATGAAATAAAATCTTTAAAATTATGATACCTACCACCTGGAATCAAACTATCGATGGATAAGTTCTGTTTCTCTTTTAAAAATTGAAGCAAGTCTTTAGGCATTGATTGATCGTATACAAAGCGTACCGGCTTGCCTCTTTTGCGTTGCTTTAGACTTTTCGTAAACGAGTCGAGTAAGTTTAACTGTAAATCATTTAAATCAAAATCTATTTCAGCATCTCTCGTAAGCTTAATGGTATAAGCTTCGTATGATGACATGTTAAGAATATGGTATATATCATTTAAACAGTATCGAATTACGTCGTCGAGTAAAATGATGTATTTTAAATTATTAGTTTGGGGCAGCACTAAAAAGCGCGAGTGTAAATCTGTAGGCAATTCTAGAACGGAGAGCTTGTATTTACTAGGGTCTTCTGGTTTATATAATTTTACAACCAAATAAATCGAACGATCTTTAAGGTATGGAAAAGGCTTATCCTTTTCAATCATTATGGGCACTAGGCTTGGCAATATTTTATCTCTAAAATATTGTTTCACGAATGTACCTTTCGATACGTTTAACTGATTTTCATTTATGATGAAGACTTTTTCATCAGCAAGTTCTTTTAATAATACATCGTTATAAAGCGATTCAAATTTTTGTTGTTGCTTTAGTACAATCTGCTTTATTTGCTTCAATACCTTTTCTGGTTTGTACAGAATTCTATCTTGATCTTTTTTATCTACCTCTAGCATTCGAGTTACCGAAGCCACACGAACTCTAAAAAATTCATCGAGGTTGTTAGAGAAAATTCCCATAAAACGCAATCGCTCAAATAAGGGAACCTTAGGGTCGTGTGCTTCTTGCAAAACACGATCGTTGAAGAGCAACCAAGAGATTTCGCGATTTATAAAAGGAGGATTAGAGCTGTTTTTAGGCATTTTTCGGAATATACAACTAAAAACAAAAATAGCCCTGAAAGAAATATCAGAGCTATTTTTAAAGTTACTAAAATGTTAAATTTACGTTAACATTTGAATATTTAACGATAAATTATTTCATATCGCCAGAAGCAGCTGGTTTAGCTGCTTTTTTAGGAGCTGCTTTTTTAGCTACTTTTTTTTTTGGAGCTGCTTTTTTAGCTGCTTTCTTAGGAGCTGCTTTCTTAGCTACTTTCTTAGCTGCTTTTTTAGGAGCTGCTTTCTTAGCTGCTTTCTTAGGAGCTGCTTTTTTAGCTGCTTTTTTAGGAGCTGCTTTCTTAGCTGCTTTCTTAGGAGCTGCCTTTTTAGCTGCTTTCTTAGGAGCTGCTTTCTTAGCTACTTTCTTAGGAGCTGCTTTCTTAGCTGCTTTCTTAGGAGCTGCCTTTTTAGCTGCTTTCTTAGGAGCTGCTTTCTTAGCTGCTTTTTTTACAGCTGGTTTTTTTGCAGCAGCTTTTTTCTTAGCTGGTGCTTTTTTTGCTTTTTCCATGTTTTTTTGTTTTAAATTAAAAATTAATTTGTTTGGTTTTTTGATGATTTATTTTTTACTTGTCGATATCACATCGATAATTGAGAATCGGTCATCCAAAGATTTCCGTATCATCATATAAATTTTGTCAAAGAACCTTGTGTTGAAAATGTGTTGAAATGTTTTTTTTGATTCAACTCAAATTCTTTTACAAATTTAAAAATATTTATTTAAAAAAAAAACTTTAAAAAAAGTTATCAACATGCCAACATTCGACATCGTAAGCAAAGTAGATTTTCAACTACTCGACAATGCCATTAACAATGCAAAAAAAGAAATTATTAACCGTTATGATTTCAATGGTTCGAAGACTGAAATTGAATTCGATAAGAAATTAAATCAGATAAATATTCTCACCGAAAACGACATGAGAGTAAAAGCCATACACGACGTAATCATTAGCAGGGCTATGAAGCAGGGCATCGACCCTAAATGTTTCGACTTCGGAAAAGATGAAATTGCTTCAGGAAATATGATCAGAAAAGAAGTGAAAATAAAAGATGGAATCGACAAAGAATTAGCAAAACAAATCGTAAAAAAAATTAAAGATTCTAAGCTAAAAGTTGAAGCTCAAATACAAAATGATCAGCTCAGAGTAAGTGGAAAAAAGATTGACGATTTGCAAGAAGTGATCAAATTATTACGCTCCGAGAGCTTCGAGCAAGCTCTTCAGTTCATAAATATGCGCTCGTAATTACAGAGAATTATATTATTTTTTTTTATAATCCGATCCCAAATCCTACTCTAATTATCGGATTACTGTAAGGTGTAAATGGTGTTTCTGTTAAGTTGTACAACACCATTAAATCGATGGTTGAGTTGCGAGAAAAATATTGTCGATACCCTCCTCCAACGAACCAACTCCCTACTGTTCTTCTTAAAGATGCATCCGGATTTCCGAGTGCATTGTAACTAATGTACTCTAAATTCAACGACTCATATTCGGTATGTGCAATTAAAAAATCATTGATTTGATAGGTGCCAAATACCCTTGCTCCGTAATTGTTATAATTAAATTTAAAGTTCGGAAACTTAACACCATAATATTGATAAATGATACCCGTTCCGATGGTTAACTTTTCTGTATACCTATATCCTACACTAGGAGATAAAGCTACCAACGACTCGAAAGTTGAAAAACTCATTCCAAAGTTTCCTCCAAAAACTACGCGATCCCAAGAAAATCCTTTTTGCGAATGCGCATTACTCCATGCTATCGTACTACATATAATACTAATGAGGAAAATAATTTTTTTCATGTTATGATATTGTTTTTAATAACGAAAGAAAATGTTTGTTCTTATGCAAATGTAATAAAAAAACGACGTGTGCATTTCTGCAACACGCCGTTCACCCAACCTAAAAAAACCAATTATGAAATCTTAATCTCTTTTACTTCTGGCAACAATTCTTTTCTTTTCGCAATTACTACCGTTAATATTCCATCTTTATATTCAGCAGAAATCTGCTCTTGGTCTGCAATTTCTGGTAAATTAAACGATCGTTTAAATGAGTAAAAACTAAACTCTTTTCGTGTGTATCTTGCTCCCTCTTGCATTTCCTCTGCCTTTTTTGAAGTTGAAATGTACATTACATTTTTCTCTACCCTTATGTTGAAGTCGTCTTTTACTAATCCCGGTGCAGCCAATTCAATTTCAAACTTCGCTTCTCTCTCTAAAATATTTACCGGAGGTGTGTGTGTTGCCGAGTCTTGCATACTTGGTGCAAAAAAATCATTGTACAATGGGTTGAACATTTTATTCAACATTGTATTTGTTAAAGCTCTGTTGTTTTTAAATTTTACGTAAGTCATTGTGTGTTCTCCTTATTTATTTTGTCTTTGGCACATCTACATCAATTGAAATACCAAATCAAAAAAACAAGAAAAATAGCGACAGATTGTCGCTTGTCAACAAAAACAAACTGCCGAATTAGCAGTTTTTAGGAATAACTAGAATATTTTGCCAGGATTTAGGATTCCATTCGGATCAAAAACATTTTTAATTCCTCTCATCAAGTTTAAATTTACTTCCGAATATTTAATTGACATGTATTCTTTTTGCACATAACCAATGCCATGCTCGCCAGAAATAGTTCCGTTCAAATACGTAGTGAGTTGAAAAATTTCTTTAATTCCGTCTGTCAATTTATATTTCCAATCCTCGTCACTCATATCCCCTTTTATAATATTGATGTGTACATTACCATCTCCAGCGTGTCCGTAACAAACAGATTTAAATCCGTATTTCGCACCAATCTCTTTTACGCCTGTAATTAACTTTGCTAACTCCGCTCGTGGCACCACCGTATCTTCTTCTTTATATACAGAGTGTGCTTTTACAGAATGCGCCATGTTTCTTCGCATGCGCCACCATTCTTCTTTCTGCGCAGAAGAATCGGCAAATAATACCTCTTCAACTTTATGTAGATATAAAACTTCTGTAATGGCTTCGCATTCTTTGTACATCAAATCCAAGTCGTTTCCATCTACTTCAATTAACAAATACGCTTTTATATTTTCTTTCTGATTAAAATGTATTCCTTCGTATTTAACTACCCAATCAATTCCATCTTTTTCCATAAATTCTAAGGCCGATGGACTGATGCCCGCTCTAAAGATTGCCGACACTGCATCGCATGCATTTTCCGATTCGTAAAATGAAGCTAATAACAATAAATTATGTTTAGGTGATGGTACTAATTTGAACACAATTTTGGTGATAACTCCAAGCGTTCCTTCAGAGCCAATCATTAATTGTGTGAGGTTATATCCCGATGCATATTTTAAAGTGTTAGCTCCTGTCCAAATAATTTCACCGCTAGGTAAAACCATTTCAATGTTCAACACATAATCTCTTACAGTGCCATATTTTACTGCCCTTGGGCCCCCACTCGATTCTGCTAAATTTCCACCCAACATACACGAACCTTTGCTCGACGGGTCTACCGGATACATTAACTCATGCTTCGCAATTTCATCCATAAACACTTGTGTTATTACACCGGGTTCTACCGTAGCTTGCAAATTGCGCGTATCCACTTCTATAATTCTATGGAAGCGTTCCATGCTTAAAATTACACCACCGTGAACCGCCAATGCTCCACCGCTTAAACCTGTTCCGCCAGCACGCGGAGTAACCGGAATTAAGTGTTCATTGCAGTATGTTAAGATGGATGAAACCTCCTCCGTGTTATTCGGAATTAATACTACATCTGGTATAAAAATATAATCCTCGGTTTCATCGTGCGAGTAATCTAGTTTATCTTCTTCCGCAACTAAAACTTGCTCTTTAGTTAAGATGGAATTGAAATGGTTGAGGTGATGCTGGTTTATCTTTGTGAACATTTGAGAGATGAGATATTAGATATTAGATATTAGAATTTAGAATTTAAAATTTAGAATTTAAAATTTAAAATTTACTGCTATATGTAACGGTTGCGGAGCCGATCATGCCCTCAATTGGGACATGTTTTTTGCGTAGGCTTACTTCTATATTTTTGATGTTTGGGTTAAGATTTTTGATGCGATTGTGGATGTTCTTCACAACGGTTTCGAGGAGTTTTTGAGTGTGTTGCATTTCTTCTTTTGCGATGGCATACAAAACTTCATAGTTTACGGTACTGCCCAGATTCTCGGTTTCGAACAAGTAGTCGGGAATTTCCACAAACATATCTACTATAAAAACGTTACCAATTAGATTTTCTTCCTGATAATAACCATGCTTGGAATAAAATTCTACATTATTTAAAGAGATTTTATACATTCTAAAGTCCTTTTAATTTTTTATTACCTTTGCTTTAATTTAACAAATATATAGAATAGCGATGGCTAAAACAGATTTATTTGAAGCTCCAGATTATTATTTACTCGACGAGTTGTTAACAGAAGAACACAAATTAGTGCGTAATTCTGTGCGCGATTGGGTGAAGAAAGAAGTGAGCCCTATTATTGAAGATTATGCACAACGTGCAGCATTCCCAAAACATTTAATTAAAGGCTTAGGCGAAATTGGCGCCTTCGGCCCTACTATTCCGGTGGAATATGGCGGCGGCGGTATGGATTATATTTCATACGGATTAATTATGCAAGAAGTAGAACGCGGCGATTCGGGTATTAGATCTACTGCATCAGTACAAGGGTCTCTTGTAATGTGGCCTATTTATGCATACGGTTCGGAAGAACAACGTAAAAAGTACCTACCAAAATTGGCTACTGGCGAATACATGGGCTGCTTCGGATTAACAGAACCTAACCATGGATCTAATCCGGGTGGCATGTTAACAAATTACAAAGAAGATGGCGACCATGTAATTTTAAACGGCGCTAAAATGTGGATTTCTAACGCACCATTTGCCGACATTGCCGTGGTATGGGCAAAGAACGAAGCTGGTAAAATAAAAGGGATTATTGTAGAGCGCGGAATGGAAGGATTTACAACCCCAGAAACTCACAATAAATGGTCGCTACGTGCATCTGCAACCGGAGAATTAGTATTTGATAATGTTCGTGTACCCAAAGAAAATATTTTACCAAACGTTGAAGGATTAAAAGGTCCGTTGGGTTGTTTAAATCAAGCACGTTACGGTATTGCTTGGGGTGCAATGGGTGCTGCCATGGATTGTTATGATACTGCTTTGCGTTACTCCAAAGAGCGCGTTCAATTCGACCGGCCTATAGGTGGATTCCAATTGCAACAAAAAAAGCTTGCAGAAATGATTACCGAAATTACCAAAGGTCAACTCTTGAATTGGAGATTAGGTGTTCTAAAATCAGAAAACAGAGCTACTGCGGCGCAAATATCCATGGCAAAACGAAATTCGGTAGAGCTTGCTTTAAACACTGCTCGCGAGGCACGCCAAATGTTAGGCGGCATGGGCATTACTGGCGAATATCCAATTATGCGCCACATGATGAACTTAGAATCGGTAGTAACTTATGAAGGTACTCATGACATCCACTTGTTAATTACAGGAATGGACGTTACCGGACTGAATGCTTTTAAATAGATCACTGTACTATTTTATTGAGCATATCATAAACTATAATCTATATATACTAGCTTTATAAATGATAGTTGTTAACTAAAGGTAATCCGTTACCTTTAGTTAACTTAATGAGTATAACATGGCTAACATCAAAAAAAATGTAACCTGTCCATTCAAATTAATGGCCTCAAAAGATGCGCTAGAAGTAATTCAGGGAAAATGGCGAATTCCCATTATCATTTCTCTTACATACGGCCATAAAAGATTTGGTGAAATCAAAAAAGACATCATTGATATCTCTCCAAAGATGTTATCACAAGAATTAAAGGCACTCGAAAATAGTAAGATCATAAGTCGCACACTGTACGATAGTATGCCTGTTACAGTTGAATATAAATTAACTTCATTGGGCAAATCTATGATGCCGCTTTTAGAGGAATTACTCCATTGGGGGATCTATTATAGAAAAGAGATGTTAAAAAAATAGTATTACTCTATCGTTTGCTAGTATAATGGTCATTCATCCCCTTTCCTTCAAAAATTTGCGTTTTATAATTCTCGATACGTTTAATTCTGGTTTGGATTTGTTTGGCTTGAGAAAAATAAATGATGTATGCCCTTTGTCGGCCGGGTGTTAATTTATAAAAAGCTTTCTTAAATGAGGGCTCTTGTTCAAATGCATCAAGTAGTTCCTCAGGAATTGGTTCAGGATTTTTCTTTAACAGTACCTTTTTTCCGCTTTCTTCAATCGCTATAGCTTCTAAAACGTATAGTTTTAACGTCTCTTTAATTTTTATAATGTCGTTTACGTTGCTAAACTTAATTATTCTGGCAGATTGTATATTGCCTTGTTGTTGGAGTATTTTATGTTTATCTGTTAGCAGTGCTCCTTTAAAAAAGCCAATATTTGCAGACTCTTTAAGTGCGTTAATTGTGATGATGTTTTTTCCATGATGTGTGTAAACTGGAACTCCCCATTTAATTTCTTCCTTTAAACCTGTTTCCATCACAACGGCTCTTAGTGCCACCAGTTCTTCAACCCAATTTAATACTTTACATTTTGGTGTTCCGCCGTATTTGCAGCGCATACATCCGTTAACAAGGTATTTATCAACATTTATATTCATAAAGCAACTACATAAAGCAACTATTAAAACTTTTTACACTAGATTTTAAATGTAATTATATTTTTTTTAACAACCTGGCAAAATACATACGCATTTCCTAGCATTTTTCGTACAAAACTTTCGAACTTTGAACTATTAATATTTTTTATTCTGAGTTTATTTATTGCCGATCACAAACGTTATTTTGATAGTTTTAGGATTTTAAATGCTCCTTGTGTAACCATAAAAAACACAATTGTTCCAACAATAAGGTCAGGATATTTTGAATTTGTAATGTAAACGAGTCCTCCTGCTATAATTACACCAATATTTACCATTACATCATTTGATGTAAAAATCATGCTTGCTTGCATATGAGCTTCTTTGTTTCTGCTTTTTTGTAGTAAATACAAGCAAATTCCGTTGCCTATGAGTGCCAGAGATGAAATCACAATCATTGTTTGAAAAACAGGAGTTTGTTCAAAATCAATAGTCCTTCTCATAACCTCTATAAAGCCAAAAACTGCAAGCATTAACTGAAAATAACCTGCTGATTTTGCAATATTCTTTTTTCTCGACATGGATCCACCCACTGCAAAAAGTGCAAGTCCGTATACAATGCTATCGGCAAGCATATCCATACTGTCTGCTACAAGTCCCATAGAGTTCGCAATAAAACCAGTACTAAGTTCAAGTAAAAAAAAGAAAACATTAATGCCTAAAACTTGCCACAGGAGTTTTCGTTCTTGGTTATGTGTATCCGTATTTATTTGAGGGTCTACCCAAACGCTATCAATTACAGAAGTATCAAAGTTTAAATTATCTAAATGATGAAATATGGGTTCGTAATCGCCTGAGTGGAAAACTATCAGTTGCCTGTTCGCAATGTCAAAATCTAAGGCTTTGATGTTTTCCATGCCACTAAGTTTCATCCTTATCATTTGTTCTTCGGATGGGCAGTCCATTTTAAGTATTTTAAACGTTGATTTTTTTAACATCCATTAGAAAAATTTAAATTATCAAAATACTAATTATTTCTGACTCCTTTTTTATTGAGATTCGATTGCTTTGTTATAGCCTTTAACATTCTGCGGATGTTTATTTTAAAAGCATTTCAATTTGCTTATCTAAATCCTTCATAGTTGTTGGCCCTAGGCCTGACGTATAGTATGATATAATTGAATTCTCATCAATAATTAGATGGGTTGGGTAATAGTTCACCTTATACAGTGCTGCTACCTCTTTACTGTTTGCAATTACATTGTATTTGTAGGCATTTGTTTTCAAAAAACTCTCAATTTTTGATTTATTATTGGTGGCAAAGCCAAGAAAAACAACTTCCTTGCCTTTATATTTATCAACCAAATAATTCAGCTCTGGCATTTCCATTACACATGGTTTACATTCAACAAACCAAAAATTAATAACCAATACTTTTCCTTTCAATTTTTCGAGCGTAAACTGTTTGCCTGAGATATCTGTTACAGAAAAAGGCTCTGCCTGTTTCCCGACAAATTCACTTTTACCTTGATCGGGATTACCCATATTGCTTTGCATTTTCATCATTTGTTCTTTTTCAACTTCTGTTGCCTTACGAAACACGAACGCTTTTACTACTTTATTACTGTCAATATAAGGTTCTGGTACATAATCTCCTGAGGTGATAATTTTCATAAACTCATGTTCTTTAATCAACCTAAAATTTTCATCATACATTGGAGTACTTGAGGGATCTAACATTAAGGGTGTACCCGGCTCTATGTCGCCTGGTTTAGCTTTTTTTAAATTCTTTAGTGCATGATTATTTTTTACCAAGGTATCTTGTGTAAAATTAGTTCCTTGTGCAATTGTGTTAGTTAAATTGATGGCTAATACAAAAGCCATTAGTATAATTCTTGTTTTCATAGGTCTTTTTAAATTGCGTTCAAATTACTGCTAATTATGCCTACTTGCTGGGGTATTTATGCTGTTCGCCATTGTGGGTGTACGGTTAAACGCAAAGCATATCAGCAAGTGATTAGGTTACAGATTAGGGCATGGTTATTTGAACTTTATAACACTGCATTTATCTAGTCCTTTTTTGTTTAAATACAAAATAAGTCCATCTGCTGTTGGGTACTTTTTTTTAGCTCTGTTTATGAGATTCGTTCTAATGGACTCATAATGTGTTCCGCTAACAAATCCCAAATCTACCACTCCAAGACTATCATAAGCCATAACGGGTTTGCTATCCGTAAATATATAATATCCATCAATCTTTAATGTTTCAGCAGTAGAGTGGTTTGGTTTATAATCGTGTATTGTAAATGCTAATGCGAACACCCAAAAGCTACCAAACAAAAATCCTAAAAACGTTCTTTTCATCTTATTAATTTTATTCCTACTCATAAGGCTTTTCGGATTTCGCCCTGTTTATGACGGTGGTTTTTAAAATTGCCGCACAACGTTTTGCAGCTA
>JBILKW010000024.1:0-18211 GCA_044376465.1 Sphingobacteriales bacterium
AATAAAATTCTTTTAATGGTATACTTAGGCATTTGTTTTTGTACAGACAATACAGGGCAAGGACATTCAGAAATAATTCTCACGGCATTGCTTCCAATTACAAACTCTCTAAAACCACTCACGCCATGGGTGCTCATTACAAGCAAATCTATTTTTTCCTCTTCCACCAACTCAGTAATGGCTCTGTGGCTTTTACCAAAAATAACACGATACTCAAACTCATAACTGTATTTTACACGCATAGCTTCCGCATACTGTTTTATTCTTTCAGACTTTACTTGATGAATTGCTTTTTCTTTCTCTATAAATTCTTCTGTATTCAATACAAAATCCCCAGGTACACTAAAATCTAACATGTCTTCTATTGCATGAACTAGTATAATTTTTGAAGTGTGTAAATGCGCTAGTTGCATTGCATACTCAACTGCATAAGTCGATAACTCCGAGAAATCGATGGGTACTAAAATCTTCTTAATATTAATTGTTTTCATGATAAGTGGTTATTTGATTTCTAAGACAATACTAAGCATAGGGGGCTTAGAAAAATATGACGATTATCATATTCTGTAATATTGATGATTATAATTGGGATATTTATTAAAAAATGATAATATTTACTAATTGTTAACCAATTAAATTAATTATGAAAAATAGATTTTTACTCCTTATTTTAATAGCTGCAGGCGCTTTAACCGTAAATGCACAATCGTTTACCGACGATTTTGAAAGCTATACAGCTGGCAGCAAACTCGGGCCACAATCTCCACAATGGACAACTTGGAGCGTTGCAGATGGTGGTAACGAAGATGTGAATGTAGTAACTACTGATGCACATAGCGGTACAAAATCAATTTATTTCAGTTCAACATCTACAGCTGGTGGACCACAAGATGTTGTGTTACCATTTGGAGGTCCTTATACTTCAGGCATATTCACATTCAAATCTTGGTTTAAAGTACCAACAGGTAAAACTGCTTATTTCAATTTTCAAGCAGAAAATACAGCAGGTACTACTTGGGCAATGGATTGTTATATGAATGCGAATGGATCTTTGCAAATTAATAACCAAAGTAAAACGTATATCACGGCATCTTACCCACAAGCAGCATGGTTTGAATTAAAAGTGGTTGCTAACTTAAGCACCAACACTTGGTCGGTATATGTTGACTCTGCAATTGTAGGTTCATTTGTAAATGGAACAAATAAAATTGCATCCATCGATTACTATCCAGCTAATAACAATGCGAGTTTTTGGGTTGACGATGTTTCCTATTCACTAACACCATATACGTTGCCAACATTAAATGCATCCTTAGGAAATATTGATATTCCGAACGGTTTAGTAGGTGCTGCACGTAAACCAAAAACATCTATGCGTAATCTAGGTGTAAACCCCATAACTTCATTCAATTTATTGTTAACGCATAAAGGAACGTCAATAAGCAAATCATATACAGGCTTAAACATTGCATCCTTAGCACAATTCAATATTGAATTAACTGAAGGAATTGTATTGCCATTAAACAACGATACAATTACCATTGCATTATCAAACATCAATGGCTTAGCAAACGATGATTTACCAAGCGACGATTCAAAAACAATTATTGTAACTACTATTAATCCGGCTCCAGGAAAAATTGTGGTAGCCGAAGAAGGAACAGGAACTTGGTGCCAATGGTGCCCTAGAGGTGCTGTATTTATGGACTACATGCATGACAACTACGAAGGATATTTTGCAGCAATTGCTGTACATAATGCAGATCCAATGGTAGTAACAGATTACGATGCAGGTCTAGGTGGTCTAATTACAGGTTACCCAAGCGCAATAGTGGATCGTAATGCTGCCATTGATCCATCAGGATTAGAAAACGATTTTATTGATCAAATTGTAAAATTACCTGCTGCCGTTTTAAAAAATGGTGCAACATGGAATCCAACAACACGTACGTTAAAAGTTTCGGTAACTACAAAACTTAATACTGCAATTAGCGGCGATTATAAAATTGCGTGCGTTTTAACACAAGACAGTGTGCGTGGTACAGGTTCTGCTTGGAACCAAGCAAACGCTTATGCAGGTGGCTTAAACGGAGCAATGGGCGGTTACGAATCATTACCTAACCCAGTTCCAGCATCTCGTATGCGTTATGATCACGTAGCTCGTATTATAACACCAAGTTTTACCGGTCACCCTAATGCTTTTGCAAACACAACAAATGCTGGCGACAGTGTTACCTATACATTCACCTATACATTGCCTACTACTTGGCTCGATAGAAAAATGAACATCGTTGGTATAATGTTTAAACCGGATGGCACTATTGAGAATGCAAGCTTAAGTAATATCACAACAGCTATAAACAATGGTTACCAAATAGGAACTGAATTAGGTGGAAATTTCCTAGGTATGGAAAAATTAAACGGTCCGGATGCTATACATTTGGCACCAAACCCAGGTACAGATTTCTCTAACATTGTATTAGATTTAAACAACGATGCAAATGTTACTGTTGAAATTTACAACACTAACGGCCAACGTGTAGCTTATAAAAACTACGGAAGCTTAAACGGTGCATTACACTTACCAATAAACTTAAACGAATTTAACAGCGGTTTATATTTAGTAAAAGTAATGGTTGATGAGTATCCAACTACGTTGAAGCTTTTGAAAAAGTAGATTTGAAACAGGTCTCAGACTAAAATTGGAAAATAGAAAATAAAAAAAGGGGTCGGCAATATGTCGACCCCTTTTTTTATGATTATTACACAAAATTCGTAGTTCGTAATTATCTCCTCAAATTCCCCTCATACAAATTAATCCAATCCTTCATGCTCATCTTCTTCATGAGTTCGCCGATGAGCTTATAAGGAATATCATCGAATTTTTTAAAGCGTACACAGCTTTTACCAATGTCGAGTTTTTGCGAAGTATGTTTTGGGAATTCAGATACAAACCAATCGTATATTTTTTTATCAGAATACATGCCCATGTGGTAAAAATTAATGGTATTTTTTTGAGAAGCAATGCTTGCAAAAGGCAATGGTTCTGAGGGTTTACAATGATAGCCAGCCGGATATAATTTATGTGGAACTACATAACCTAACATTCCATAGCTAATACCAGGCTCAAAGCCTTTGGGTAAATTCTTTACAATTACTTCGTGTAATTTATTAAATGCTTCTAGCCTATCACTAGGTACATTCATTAATATATCTTCTACCGTTTTTCCTTCTGTTTTCATAGCAATAAAAAAAGCTAATTGAATTTATTTTACAATTAATTTTAATTCTTTACTTCCTTTAGAGGTGTTTAATTGAATAATATAAATTCCTTTAACCGTTTCATTCAATTCAATTTTATACATCCCTTTCAATTGCACTTCTTTCGAATCAATTTCTTGAATTACTTGTCCTAATACATTTATCATGTTAATACTTACCAATGCATCTTCTACCAATGAATATTGCAAAGTAAAAGTACCCGATGTTGGATTTGGATATACATTTACATGGTTAAATGCTGATGTATTTTGAATTCCAGAAATAAGTATAAATTCAGAATCCGAAGTATTTGTACAACCTTTATCATCTGAAATCTCTACTTTATAATTTCCAGTTTCTGTTACTGTGTATGATTGTTGCGTAGCAAAAGGTATTTCAGTATCGTTCTTAAACCATTGATAGAAATTCGCAAGCGTACTGTTTAATGTTGTTGAGTCGATTGTGATTAAAGGCTTAGGTGGTTTCGGATTAACTAGAATACTTGTAACATCAGAATTAATAAAACATGAACCATTACTAGTACTTGCACTAACATAATAATCGCCAGAATTATTTACAGTTAGAATCGATTGTGTTGCGCCTGGTATGGGTGTTCCATCTTTATACCATTGTAAATTAGTGGTAACAGACGATGTTAAATTAGTAGTTTCAGGATCGCATAATTCTGTACCCGCAGAACTTGTTAGCACTGGCTTCGTTGGCAAGGCTAATGTAGTAACTGTAAAATCTGTTGAAGTACTTTCGCAACCGAATGAATTCGTAACTTTTACTTTATAGGTACCGCCTTCTCTTATCACTAAACTGCTCGTGGTAGCATCTTGTATTGGAATAGAATTTCTGTACCATACATAAGTAGTAGCAGTACCAGTTTGCAATACCGTACTATCGCCTTCACAAAGGCTATTAATACCTGCAATGTTTGGCGTACTCGGATTAGGATTCGTAGTTAATACAACTCCTGCAGAAACTGCAGAGCAAGTTCCATCTATAACTTCTACTGTATAAGTACCTGCCACAGTTGCCAAATATGAAAACGTTGTAGCTCCAGGAATTTCGTTTCCATTTAAATACCATTTATATACATACGATGAACCTGTATTTGTAGTTAATAAAACCGATTCACTTGCACAAAAAGTAGTGCTGCTTGGCGGGTTAATAGAGGCAACAAACGATTGAAAATCTAATTTAAAAATTCCTCCACTTGTATTGCTTGTATTAAATCCTCCTGCCCATGCATTCGTTCCATTAAAAATTCCTAAGGCAGTATGTTGTATATTATTTATTATTGTCCAAGTAGAACCATCATCGGTACTAAATGCTGTTCCAGCACCACCTGTAGTTGCGCCTGAAATGTAATAGGTACTTGTGGTACCAGGCACGTATTCTATGGCCGATTTTGTAGTAATTCCGGCAGTATTTGTATTTAATAATGTCCATGTTGAACCTCCGTCGGTTGTTTTAAATAATCCAACATCAGCTTGTGTACTTGGGTTGATGCCAGTTATAATTCCATTATTTGCATCTCTAAATGCAATGTTAGTTAAGGTTACGTTTATACCCAGTGGAGTACTTGCTGCTGTCCAATTCAAGCCTTTGTTAGTACTTCTAAATATTCTTCCTTTAGTTGTTGTAAACCAAATGTTATTTCCATTTGCGGTAAAATATCCCACCGTTCCATATTCGTCAGTAGCCAATGGTGTAGGAATATTTGCCGATGGCACCCTTGTCCAAGTCGTTCCTCCATTGTTTGTTGTATAAATTTCAAAATATCCACCCGCTGGATCACCTTGTGCAATACCATCATTTGAATTAAAGAAATGCACAAAATTAATGAAAGATGTAGTGGTATTGTATGTTGCAGTAGTTTGCTTCGTCCATGTAGCACCACCATTTACAGTTCTATAAATTCCTTGTGCACTTACCGTTGCAGTAATAGGATATATTGATGCCCAAGCGGTATCAATATGTACAGATGAAATGTTTGCTAATCCATAATTAGTAGAACCAACATTAATACTGCTAGGAGTCCAAGTAGTTCCTCCATTACTTGTTTTCGCGTAATCGCGAATAGTTGCTCCTCCACCACTGCCATCATATGCCACCGCCCAAACTACATTCGAGTTCACTACTTCTATGCTTTCAATTCCTCTATTCACAGCAGTAAATCCTGTAGCCTGGCTAGTCCATTTTCTACAATTAAATGTACCAACCGGATTAACTGTTATATAACCACTCTTTGTTTCCGTTCCTGAGCCCGAACTGTTAGTTGCTGTTAAACTTACTGCATAAGTTCCAGGTGTGTTGTATGTTACACTTGGGTTCTTACTTGCGGAACTTGCAGGTGTGCCACCTGTAAAGGTCCACAACCACACACTTGGAGCATTGCTGGAAATATCTGTAAAGTTAATTGTTTGCCCAGCATTAATAGTTGTTGTATTAGCTGTAAAATTTGCTGCTGGAGCGGGAGCTGCATTTACTGTGATATATGCAATTTTCGTCTCTACATCCGAACCTGCAGAATTTGTAGCCGTTAAACTCACCGTATAAGTACCAGTAGAATTATAAATTATACTTGGGTTTTGTAAGTTAGAACTACTTGGTGTTCCTCCAGTAAATGTCCAAGACCATGATGTTGGTGAATTGGTAGAGGCATCGCTGAAATTTACACTCTGTCCAACAATTACATTTGCACTACTTGTAGTAAAGTTTGCAACTGGTGCAATTACTACGGATGCACCGAATAAATCTGATTGCCATAAACCCCTCCCATAAGTTGCTGCCCTAATTTTACCTGTTGCGTAATGGATATCTAAATCCTGTACCTTTACATTTGGCAAACCTGTCATAAATGATGTCCAGGAAACAGAATTACTTTTGTAATAAATACCCACATCTGTACCAACATATATTGCATCGTCGGTGCCATTTTGGTATTCAATGGTATTCACAGGAATATTTGGCAATCCTGTAGAAACATTCGTCCAACTTGTACCTCCATTAGAACTAAAATAAACTTTTGCAGTAGATACATATCCAGAAAAACTTACCCAAATTTTATTTGCATCGGTATTAGAAACTGCAATACTTGTAATGGCTGCTTGCGATACTGGTAAACCTGTAACAATGCTGGTCCAACTTGTACCACCGTTAGTTGTTTTAAATAATTTATTTGGTGTACCAGCATACAACACATTTGCATCACTTTGTGCAATAGCCATCACTTCGTACAAATCACCTGAGCTTAAATTACTGGTAAGTGCTACCCATGAAGTTCCGCTATTCGTAGATTTATAGATCTCGTTATAACCTGCAAAAATAGTTGATGAAGTAGTGGGATGTAAAACATAAGGTGTTATCCATGCACCGTCTGGCGCTGCTGCTGGTTTAATTGAGGTATAGGAAGCACCTGCATTAGTCGATCTTCTTATGTCGCCATATTGTATGGCAGAATACACAATATTTGCATTGTTATAATCAACAAGCGGCTGCATTCCATCTCCACCCAATACTGATTGCCAAGCACCTGCATTAAATTTATTCGTACCGTTATCTTGCGCTCCAGCATATACTATTTCAGCATTTGATTTTGCAATACTAATTCTATAAAACTGTGAAATTTGTAATCCATTACTTAAATCGGTCCAAGAACTTCCAGCATTGGTAGATTTTCGAACACCTCCATCATTACCACTAAAAATTATAGAAGAAGCTGGTTGAAATTCGAAATTATGATGATCGGCATGTACAAAAGGGATGTTCCCTGAGTTGCCTCCGTACCAATGTCCTGTAATCGAAAAACTCGTTCCACCATTTGTAGATTTCCAAGTATTCACTCCACCTACGTAAATTAAATTTGCATCCAATGGAGATACTGCTAAACTTAAATCGTACCACCCTTGTCCGCCTGCATTAGCACCTAATTCATCACCAGATAATAGGTTCGGCGTGCTATTTACTAGTGTATAACTTACACCACTATTGGTAGATTTATATAACCCTTTATAACCGGCTGCATTGTTGCAAATTAATGCATAGACTACAGCAGAATTGGCTGCTGTAACTGCTACCGAAATTCGTAGAGCATCACTAGTTGGTGTTCCAGTAGCTAAGGTAAAACTTCCTCCTCCATTTGTAGAAACATACATGCGAGCAGCGCCTCCGTTTGCATACGATGCCGCATACACTGTGTTAGGATCTCCTGGCTTAAACTCTACATCAGAAAATACTCCCGTTACTATTGTTGTCCATGTTGTACCAGCATTTATTGTTCGCATAATTCCAGCATTGGTAGCTGCAATTAAAATATCCGGATTTGTTGGGTTAATAATTAACCTTCCTATTCTATACCTACTTGATGTTAATTGTGTAAATCCTGTTGTGTTCCAGGTTGCACCTCCATCTATACTTTTTAACACTCCAATACTATAGGTGTCAGATGCATCAAAATCACCTGTTGCCAAATACATAATGCTTGAATTAGTTGGATGTATTGCGATGTCTGAAACTCCCAACGTTGCAAAATTATCAGTATTGCTCGTCCAAGTAGTGCCGCCATTCGTGGTTTTCCATAAACCTCCACCTGGTGAACCTACCCAAATATTATTATTGTTTTGTGGATCAAATCGAATGCAATTAATTCTCCCAATACCTGCCGATGGATACGGCAATCCGTTTGTTGGAACCGTTGTTGGTCCCATGGCCGTCCAGTTTCCAGCTGAAGCCGAACGCGACTGTGAAAACAAGTTCATCATTTCTGATGTAATTGCCTCTTCAGGTAAGTATCCCGTAGGATAAACCCTAGGCAACATAAAAGCTTCGTATCTTTTGAATTGCTTATACCCTTTCCCTTTTTCAATTTCTTTTCCTTGCCAATCACTATAAAAAGCCTTTTGTAATTCGTAAAAATTTACATTCGGATCTTTCATCATTTCTCTCCAATTACGAGTTGTCGATTCTTGCGACCATGACGATTGGAAAGCGAACAGAATTACAATGAGTAGAATGAGTAATTTTTTCATTTTATTGATTTATGGGTGAATTAATACTTTCAAATTTTTCGATAATGGTTTTCTTCAATTTATTTTTTTCGAAAAAAAACAACACAAATTTTGCATCCGTTATGCCCAACGATTGTATTTCATTTCCAATATTGCTGAAAAATAAATTTACAGTATCCGATGGGTTAAAGGCTGTTAATTTTTGGCCATTGTTATCGAACATGTTTAGAGCGAGCTCCTTTTCGTTGAACATTATTTTCTGAAAACTGAGCTGATCAGAACCAATACGAGGAATAAAACTAACTTTATAATGCGCCGCTTTAGGACTGCCAAGCCTTCCGGGCAATTGCATTTTAACTTCTTTCTTAATTATTAATATTGATTTGTGTTTACAAGAAAGTAAAGAAAAACTAAGCAAGATGAAAATAAAAAGGGCACGTCGTAATTTAAACATACCCTAATATCGTTAATTTTATTTCAGTATTTATATATATTTTATGAGTATTTCAACATAAACACATTCATGTGAATGCAATATTCCATAACTAGTCCTTTACTCTTGCCAAAGAAAGTGCAGTAATCATCCAATTAGGCAGTGATTTTTCTGGGGCACGTTTTCTTAAATCTAAATAAAAGCCAATTTTTTTTAGGATCGGCACCCTGTGGGTCTCTACAAATTCTATTAAGGAGCCATCGGGGTCTTCTATGTAGGCAAAATGCCCTGCGGCTTCACCCATGTCAAAACTTTGCGAACTATTTACTGTAAATGGATAATTTAATTTAGCACATTTTTCCTCCAAATTCTTCATTCCATTTATATCAAAACATAAATGAATAAAACCTAAATCACCCCAAAATCTTTTATCGTAAATTTTATGTTGAGTTCTATTTTCTACTTGCAATAATTCTATTTGGGATGGGCCCAACAACTTGCTAAATCCACCTACTCTTTCTTTCGAGTGTTTAAGTAATACTCTGCGAAAAGCATCATTGCCGCCATCTATGCCGTTATAATCAGAAAAGTTTCCTGTTTTATCATACACAACAACATCGTAGCCAAGTACATCTCTGTAGAACTCCATCGACTTTTTCATATCGGATACACCAATTGTGCATCCTGCAATTCCTCCTGTTAACTCTTTTCTATTTTTAAACCAAACTTCATCATGTACAATTTCAAATAAATTTCCATATGGATCTTTTAAAAAGAAATGTGGCTTACCTGCTGGGTCGTTTGCTAATTCAGTAACAATATCTAATTTATTTTCTTTAGCGTAGGCATACATTTCGGGCACATTTCTGCATTTAATTTTTGCAGCAAATATCCCTAAATCCCCGAGTAAAATTTTAAAATCAGGAGCCACAGGGTTGCGCTGAGTGTATTGCCAAATTTCAAAACCACCTCCACCAGCAATGTTTAGAGCTAAAATTGCATATCGCTCTTGCGGTTTCCCTCCAGTGTAAGGCAGCATTAAATCGGCAACGTCTGCACTTTTAAATACAGGTATGTCCATGCTAAAGTTTTTACGATACCAAGCCCAAGCCTGTTCTGCATCTTTTACTCCAATACCTATTTGCTGAATACCACTTATAATTACTGATTTACTCGACATATTTTATGTTGTTTTAGTTGGGTTTTACTTTTAATACAAATTTATAATACAAGGCAGGGAACCATCTCTTCATATACACTAAAATTAATTCCTCTCTTCCTATTAATAATTCTACTTTCTTTTTACGCACGCCTTTCAAAATTTTCTCTGCACACAAATCTGCGGCAATACCTTTTTCTTGTGCTTCATCCATTATACCGTGTTGCGTTCCATCTGCTTTAATTGCATTTATAGAGATATTTGTGTGTACTCTTCCTGGGTATACAAGTGTTACATATATAGGTATTTCTTTTAATTCCAAACGCAATGTTTCAAAGAAGCCCACGAGTGCATGTTTCGCTGCACTATAGGCCGAACGATAATGAAATCCATACTTTCCGGCTACGCTGCTAATTACCACGATATGGCCTGATTGTTGCTTTTGAAAATAAGGAATCACTTCTTTTGTTAAGGCTACTTGAGCAAAGTAATCAAGTTCCATCACTTTTCTATCTATTACCAGTGGTGTATCAATTATTAAGGAGCGCTGGCTAATTCCGGCATTATTGCATAAGTAATCTATTCTTCCGAAAAACGAATATGCTTTCTCTACAATGATATTAAAGAGGGGAAAATTGAGCATATCAAAATCTAGTACTTCACATTTATCTGTATATAGCAAGCAGTTTTTTTGTACATGTTCCAGCGCTTCTCTATTTCTTCCTGATAAAATTAAGTAAGCTCCTTTTTTTGCATATGAATAGGCAAGCGATTCCCCAATTCCAGAGGAAGCACCTGTAATCCATGCAACTTTATTCTTAAATTCATCCATCTTAAAACTTATACTTACAAAAATTCAACACTTATTTTATTTCTCATTGCATTTGCAATTTCTCTTGCCTTTTCAATTGTTTCTGCACGCGCTAAACATACTCCCATCCTTCGTTCACCTTGCACTTCTGGTTTACCAAATAATCTAATTTGAGTGTTAGGTAGTTCAAGAGCCTTCTCTACATTGTTAAATATAATTTCTGATGAATTTCCTTTTACTAAAATCACTTTACTCGCCGATGCTCCGTTGAATTGTATGTTCGGAATAGGCAGCCCTAATATCGCTCTAACATGCAGTGCAAATTCGGAGAGATCTTGTGAAATCATGGTTACCATACCAGTATCGTGCGGACGAGGAGAAAGCTCTGAAAAATAGACTTCGGTACCTTTCACAAAAAACTCCACACCAAATAATCCTCGGCCACCTAATGCCCCCACTACTTGCTTGGCCATTTCTTGAGCTTTTAACAAAGCCTGTTGCTCCATTGGTTGCGGTTGCCAAGATTCCTGGTAATCGCCGTTCTCTTGCCTATGGCCAATTGGTTCGCAAAAACTTATTCCATTAATGTGTGAAATGGTTAACAAGGTAATTTCAAAATCAAAATCCACAAAGCCTTCAATTATTACACGTCCACCACCACTTCTTCCACCCTCTTGTGCATATTGCCAAGCATGTGTAACATCATCTGCAGATTTTACTACGCTTTGACCTTTACCCGATGAACTCATAATAGGTTTTACTACACATGGAAATCCTATTTCTATTACCGCATTTTCAAACTCCTCTTTTGTACCTGCAAATTTGTATGCCGATGTTTTTAAGTTTAAGGTTTGCGCAACTAAGGTTCTAATGCCTTCGCGGTTCATGGTTAAGAACGTAGCATTTGCTGTAGGAGTAATATTAAATCCTTCTTTCTCTAGTTCTACCAATGTTTGTGTGGCAATTGCTTCTACTTCTGGCACTATAAAATCTGGATTTTCTTTTCTGATAATTTCTGATAGAGCTTCTCCATCTAACATTGAAACTACATACGAGCGATGAGCCACTTGCATAGCTGGAGCATGCTCATATTTATCTACAGCAATTACCTCTACCCCATATCGCTGAAACTCAATTGCCACCTCTTTACCCAACTCCCCAGAACCCAATATCATTGCTTTTTTGCCTGATTTTGTATTGGGAGTGCCGATGGATATGTTCATAAGTTATAATTTGGCATAAATATAAGATAATGATGTAATAATTAAATATAAAGCCATGAATTGATTTTTAAGGATTTTGTGCTATTTTAGTGTAAATCAAAATTAAATATAACATGAAAAAAGGAATCATTATTGCAGTATTAGCATTCATTATCAGTCCGTTTTTAAGTATATCACAAAGTAACGAAGCCGATAAAATTTTAGGCACTTGGTTAGTTGGAAGCGGCAAGGCTCATATCCAAATTTATAAATATGCTGATAAATACGCTGGGAAAATTATCTGGCTAAGAGAGCCTTTAAACGAACAAGGCAAACCTAAAGTAGACAAAAACAATCCAGATGCAAGCAAACGAAACAATCAAATTTTAGGCACCGTAAATATGCTTGGCTTTAAATATGCAGGAAGCAAAACATGGAAAGACGGCACCATCTACGATTCTGAAAGCGGTAAAACATACAGCTGTAATGTGAAAATGGTGGATGAAAATACATTAGAAGTTAGAGGCTATGTTGGCATCTCAATGATTGGTAGAACAGATACGTGGAAGAAAGTTAAATAAATTGTGAATGGTGAATTGTAAATGGTGAATTAAGCACTATTGAAATTTATAGCGCAATTCACCATTTACAATTCACCATTCACAATTATGAAAAAACTACTCTTACTATTCACCACCCTTGCACTCGGCAGTAACAGCTTTGCACAATTGGGCCAGTACCGCCATGATCATGTAGATGCAAGTTTTGCAAAAACATATGATCCGCGTTCGGATACTGTTGATATTTTAAATTATACTATTAATTTAAGAATTACAGATTTCAACAATAAAATAATTTCGGGTAATACAGAGGTTAAATTGCGTTCGAAGCAAAACGGAACTCAATACCTTCGATTGGATTTATTGGGTCTAACTGTTGATTCTGTTAAGCAAAATGGAACCCGTATAGCATTCAATCATCAGAGTTCAACCATCCACATAAGACTTAACGCTGCTTTAAATACAGGCGATAGCAGCGCAGTAAAAATTTATTACCGAGGCACTCCTAGTGGTGATGTTACGGGTTGGGGTGGATTTTATTTCCAAAGTGGATATGCATACAATTTGGGAGTTGGCTTTGGTGCAGATCCACATGTATATGGTAGAGTATGGTTCCCTTGTTTTGATAATTTTATGGAACGTAGTACATACGATTTTAACATTACTACTGCTGATGGTAAAATTGCATATTGCAACGGATCATTAATAAATGATACTACCAATTTAGATGGTACTCGAACACGTTCTTGGAAATTAACAGAGCAAATTCCTACCTATTTGGCATCAGTAGCAGTGGGTAATTATGTTGATTATAAAGTAAATTACAATGGCATCGAAAAAACATATCCAATACAGTTAGCTATACTCCCAACCGATTCTGCAAATGTAAATTTAAACATACAAGTATTAACTGCCGCATTAGGAATTTATGAAAATAGATTTGGGCCATACAGATGGAACAAAGTTGGGTATGCATTGGTGCCCTTTAACCAGGGAGCAATGGAACATGCCACCAACATTGCATATCCACGCTCATTCATTAATTCATTAGAAACATATAGCTCAATATTAGTACATGAACTTTCTCATCATTGGTTTGGCAATTTAATTACATGCAGCAGTCAAGAAGAAATGTGGCTCAATGAAGGTTGGGCTAGTTATTGTGAATACATTTTTACAGAGGGATATAAAGGAAGAACGAGTTATATAAATGGCATCAAAACGCTGCATGCAGGATTACTGCAATTTGCTGGTTATAAAGAAGGCAATATAAATTTAAACAATGTGCCACATGCCTATACGTATGGCGACCATGTGTATTCTAAAGGGGCTATTATGGCACATAACTTAAGAGGATACATGGGCGATAGTTTATTTTTCAGTAGTTTAAAAACAGTGCTCTCACAAAATACATACAAGAGTATTACGAATGACCAGTTTATAGATGGGCTAAGTGCCGCGAGTGGATTAAATCTAAGTAATTATTTAAACGACTGGATTAAACAAGGAGGATGGGCTAATTTTAGTATCGACTCATTTAATACAGTTACTAATGGAACTAAATTTAATGCGAAAGTATTTGTAAAACAAAGCACATACAATAATATAAATTTGCACACCAATGTACCCATTGAAATTAGTTTTATAAATGATCAGCACGAAACATTTACGGTTCAAAAAACAGTAAGTGGCGCTAATACAATGCTAGACATTGAAGTTCCCTTTGATGCAAAAATGGTGGTCTTAAATATGAACGATAAATTATCTTTAGCAACCTCAGTGGACCAAAGAAAAATTAAAAATATCGGCAATTCAAATTTTGTGTTAGGCAAAATGAATGTAAATATTACCGAGCACAGTGATTCGAGTTTGCTACGTATAGAACATCATTACGTGGGAGCTGGCGGAAATTTTGCGAGTAATATCCTTAGAATTTCTCCTCAACGATATTGGAAGGTGGATGGAATTGTATCGAACAATTTTAAAGCGAATGCAAAATTGTTTTACGATGGTAGAAGTGGCGTATTTACTGGGAATTATTATTTAGACCATTTATTAAACATCACAAATGAAGATAGCATTTTATTGTTATATAGAAAAGATAGAGCTGAAGCTTGGGAAGAAGTTCCATATTACAAATTAGAAACAGGTGCAAGCAAAGCTAATAAATATGGAAGTATTACTATTGATGATTTAAAGATTGGAGAATACTGCTTAGGCATCGGAACCTCCATAAATACAGGCATTGGTGCGATCAAAAAAAACAAAGAAAATCTTTTAAACATTTATCCAAACCCAGCAAAGGATGAAATTTTTATAGAATTACGAGATGATAAAAAATCATCTACAACATATACAATTGAAATTTCAGACATGCAAGGAAAAGTTTTATTCTTAGAAAATGAAGTCAACCTAAGTAAAAAACATAAAATAGATATGCGTAATTTTAGTTCAGGAAATTATTTATTTGTACTTAAAAAATCGAATGAAATTTTAAATTCAATTCAATTTCAACTAAAATAAATTATAATTAGAATTAAATATTCTTATAAATACATAACATAACCCAAGCATAGAGTTATACTCCCAAAATCGGAGGAATATACTATACTTATTTTTTTAAAAGCCTTGTTTTTACTATTAAAACAAGGCTTTTTCATTTTGTTTTTCTCTTGGCATAATATTCGAATTACAAGGTTCTTTTTGATCTTTTTTCTGACATAAAACTGCTTATCTCTAATCAAAATATTTATGAACAGTATAGTAAATAAAAAAATAATTAGTTCTTATTTTTTTTCCCTGTTATTGTTCTATAATTGCAGTATTGCAGCTAATTTAAATTCAATAGCTAGTGGAAATTGGAGTGACGCAAATATTTGGCAAATAACAATATCAAAATCAGGTACAATAACCGCAAATACAAATTCTAGAATTATAACAGGTAATTTACTTGCAGATTTCAATTCGAACATAAGCGTAGGTAATCAAATATTAAATACATCGAACCAAGTAATTGGAGTAGTAGAATCGATACAAAGTGCAACCAGCTTGACGCTCGTAGCCAATGCTGCATTTCAAATGAGTAATGCAGGATGGAATTCGCGTGGTATAGCCCCAACAGATTTCGCAATTATTTCGTCGGGGCACAACATAACACTTGATGGAAACTTTACATGTGCTACATTAAGGCTTCAGACAGCTACTGCAAATAATTCCTTAAGCATTTCTGGAACAAATACATTAAACGTTACAGGCAACATTTCCATAGATGAACCAGACCCTGGCTTTGTTTCTACCATAAACGTAAATGATGGGACAATTACTGCTGCGTCCTTAGGCATGAAAGCTGGTTTTGTGGGTAATAACAATATTGTAAACATTAGTTCAGGTAGGTTTAACATTAATGGCAATGTTAATGCCGGTGGCACCGGTTGCCAAATTAATATTACTTCTAACGGTACAATAAAATTTGGGGGTACAGCAAGCAACTTCACCTTTAATTTAGGCTCGGGAGCAAGTACTGTTATTTACGATGCCAATGCGGCACAAACCATGCGTGCTATGGTTTACCATAACCTTACCATAGCAGGTAGTGGCATAAAAACAGTAACAACCAGCACCACTGTAAACGGCACCTTAACCTTAGAAGGTACTGCCACATTAAGTTCAGCTATTAATACTTATGGCGCAAATGCAGGCATTCGTTATAATACGACCATAAACAGATCTACCGATATAGAATGGCCAACTATATTCTCTGGAACAGGTGGAATTACAATTGAAAACACAGGAGCGATACTTTTACTAGGAAGCAAAACATTGAATACAGGTGCACCCATGCAAGTACTATCGGGCGCTAGCTTTTCTGCAAATAATTTTGCTATTAACGTTAGTGGAAACTTTCTTAATGCAGGATCATTTACGTCGACCACCTCTGTACTTACCTTTAATGCTAACCTTACAAATCAAGGCATATTCAACGCCAACTCAGCACAAATTCGAGTAAGTGGCGATTTTATAAATACCGGAACTTATATTGGAGGAAGCAGTCAATTCAACATTAGAGGTTCAGCGAGCACGCAGAACATCGATGGGTTTAGCACAAGCGGATCATTTCGTTTTTCAAAACCTGCGGGTACCGCAACTTTATTAGGCAATGTAACTGCAGGAGTCGTCACCATAGATGGCCTGGCCGGAATCTTAGATTTCGGTACGAATAGAAATCATTTGTTTAGTGGTGCATTATCTTTAGATGCAGGTACCTTAAATGGCAACTCTAGTACCATTACTTTTAATGGTAGTATAAGTGGTACTGGTGTAGTATTTAATCCAGGTACAAGTACTGTAAAATACACAGGAACTGCACAAAGCATTCCTGGATTCATTTACCACAATTTAGAGTTAGGTGGTTCGGGTGCAAAAACCATGGCCACTAACTTAAATACTATCAACAATCTTTTTACCATTTCTGGAACGGCCAATGTTTCACAAAGAGCAACATTGGGAATTGGCGGCAACCTTGTGTTGAAAAACTTTGCATTTTTTAGAGCCACAGATTTTAATTTAAACATTAACGATTCGCTGATTGTTGGAAATGGCGTTGGTTGCATATTTAGAATTTCAGCCATTCGCGCTCGACAATTCAATAACATAGTAATTAATTCAAGTGGTACTTTTGGCGACTCGTTGAATAGCAATTATACCATCAATGGAAATATTCGTTGTAACGGAACATTTCTTAGTGGAACAGGTAGTGCATTCTTAGCGGGCTTTAATAAAACAATTAGCGGCAGTATTTCATTCAATAATTTAGTAACGCTCTCTGGTTCGTATACTAATAATGGTACATTATCATTTAATAGATCACCATTAGGTACTGGCACATTAACAAATGGAAGCACCGGAACCTTAAATTTTAATTTCGGAGGAAATGTTGGAATAAGTAATGTAGTTACTACAACTTTGGGCAATACCGTGGCCTATAACTTCTCAGGCGATCAAACAATCTATCCCGATAATTATTTCAATTTAATTTTATCGGGTTCAGGTACTAAAACCATGAGTATTGGCACTACCCTTATTGCTAATAATTTCACGTTAAACAACAATGCTTCTTGTACACCCTTGGTAAACACAAGTATTGGAAATAATGTGTCAATTAACAATTCAGCTGCATTAAATTTCGGAGCATTTACATATACAATTGGAGGAAACTTTACAGCTAGCTCCGGAACATTATTGACCACCGACAATGCAAATTTTATTTTTAGCGGTATCAATAAAAATTATCAAAACTTAAACGGACTCAGCAACCTCAATTCAATTCAAATATTAAACGGCAGTGTAAATTTCCTAAGCAATATTTCGGTAAACGATTTAAACATAAATACTAATGGGGTTTTTAATTTTTCTGGATTTAGTGCCAGCATAGAAATTAAAAATACCATTTCTGGTTCAGGAAAAATTAATGCCGGAACTTGCAATACAGCAACCAATAGCATAACACTCTCTGGCTCCAATGCAAACATGGGCACCTTATTTTTAGATCCTGTTAATAATTATTTGCAAAATTTAAATTTAACCAAAACTAGCGGACAGGTAATTATAGACTCAGACATAGGTATCGTGGAAGCTTTTAACTTACCAAATTCTGGCAATGCCATTATCGAATTTAAACATACTATACACCTTGCCAACAACTTTGTAATAAACCATCCAAGTAATTCAGCCAAAGTTGCTTTAGCAAATACCACTTCTGTACTAGTCG
>JBILKW010000131.1:0-6297 GCA_044376465.1 Sphingobacteriales bacterium
AAACAGAAAAACACATTTTAAAAAAACTTTTTTACTCGCTTATCCTGTAATTATTAGTCAGGTTGGCCACGTAATAGTAAACATTACCGACTCTGTTTTAATTGGCCATCTGGGTCCCGTGAAATTGGCCGCTTGCTCATTAGGCATTAGTGTATTTGGAGTGCTCATGGTGTTTGGTATTGGCATTGCTTATGGCTTAACTCCCCATATTTCTAGAGAATACGGTGCCAATAATAAAGATGCATGTGGAAAGTATTTGGTGAATTCTTTTTTCATCAATATACTAACGGGAATACTGGTATTTTTAGGAATATATTTGCTTTCTACACAGCTCAGTAAATTTGGGCAAGCGCCAGAAGTAGTAACTGAAGCACTACCCTTTTTAAGAATTATTGGATTTTCGATGGTTCCGTTAATGGTGTTTTTAACCTTTAAGCAATTTGCAGAAGGATTAAACTTTACACGCCAAGCCATGATTATTACCTTGATCGCCGATGGGTTTAATATTTTTTTAACCTTCGGATTAATTAACGGTGCTTGGGGTTTACCGAGATTAGAGTTAGAAGGCGCTGGTTATGCCAATTTAATATCGCGAAGCTTAATGGCTATTTTAATGATGGCTTATGTAATACGATCGAAGAATTTTAAACCTTATTTACACCAAGCTAAAATCAAGTTTGTAAAATGGGCAGCCAGTAAAGAAATTATAAATTACGGCATCCCTACGGCTTTTCAATATTTATTTGAAGTAGGTGCATTTGCCTTAGCTGCTTTAATGATGGGCATGTTGGGACCAAAATATCAATCGGCACATCAAATAGCGATAAGCATTGCCAGTGCAACATACATGGCAGCCAGCGGAATTGGTGCGGCTACCTCTGTAAGAGTAGGAAATGCATTGGGCGAAAAAAATTACAAACAACTACAAAGAGCCGGAAATACTGGTTACCTAATGGTGTTAATATTTATGAGTATAATGGCCATGGTAATGATTTTAGGCAAAACTGCCTTTCCATTATTTTATATGAAACACACAGAAGTTGTAGAATTGGCATCGACTTTAATGATTGTTGCGGCCTTCTTCCAACTGTCGGATGGTACACAAGTGGTAGGTTTGGGAGCATTACGTGGCATGGGCGATGTAAAAATCCCGACATTGGTTACCTTTATAGCTTATTGGGTTATATCTATACCCTTAGCCTATTATTTAGGCTTTATTCTGAATATGGGAGGAAATGGAATATGGATTGCACTCTCTTTAGGCTTAACCTTATCTGCAATTATGTTATACTGGCGGTTTAGAAAATTGAGCGCGAGATTGATTCGGAACCATTCCGATTTAGCTTAGATGTTTTGTTGAGCCTGCATTTGCTTAAAGCGTTCTAATGAGGAACTTAGCAAGGCAGATGTCTTTACTTTTTGAATAAAGTCCTCCAGGTGTTGAAAATCGTATTCGTCCCATTTATACGATTGCTCTAATGGACCCCATTCTAATTTGAGAATGTATTTCTGATTCATGTTAAAAATGCTAATTCGCATTTCTGGGTGTGGAATGCTTCCGATAATTCGCATATGACAAAGATATTTATAAATACTTTCTAACAATTAAATGTTTATAAATAATATTCGATAAAGCAGTATTTTTTTTAATTTTGAAAAGCATAAATATAACATGAAAAAAGAATTCAACATACAGTCAACAATAGCTATTGGATCATTAATTTTAATGGCTGCGGCTACCAGATTTTTACCACACCCTGCAAACTTTACAGCCATTGGTGCCATGGCATTGTTTGGAACAGCGCGTTTGCAAGACAAACGCTTGGCTTTTATACTACCTATCGCAGCCATGCTATTGTCCGATTTGTTTATTCCTTATGGATTCAACCCATCGGTGTATTTATCATTTGCGCTAATTGCCATCTTAGGCTTAAGTTTAAGAAACACTAAAAAAGTACTTCCTATTGCAGGAGCTTCTGTAGCTTCTTCATTGATATTTTACATCATTACCAACTTTGCGGTATGGATGGGCGATAACGGAGTAATGTACGCTAAATCTATAGACGGGTTATGGATGAGTTATACTGCCGCAATTCCATTCTTCTGGAATGGCATGGCAGGTGATTTATTCTTTACCGGTGTAATGTTTGGATCGTATGAGTTAGTGAATAGATTCGCGTTGGCGAAAGCCTAATTAAATGTTGAATGGTCAAACCAATTAGTTGTTTATTGCAATCAACTAATTGGTTTGACCATTCAACATTCACCCTACAGCTACTGCTCCTGTATCCCATTCGGTATAATCCCTACCGAGTACGTTTCTTTTAAGGTACCCGCGCTATTGTATCTCTTTACAAATCCGTTTTGTATAAAATCCACCGCATCTGCTAAATACAATTCATCACTTACTTTATCATAACCTAAACCGTAATAGTAACCAGAAATAAATGCACTGGTAGGTGCGCTTACATCTGTAATGTTGAACTTAAATACTCCGCTTAATAAATTATAGGAACTCAAAAAATACATGGTATTTTTGGCAGCGTTCATTTTTACTCTAACTGGATGATCACCTTTCTCTCCTAATTCTATGGCAGCAAGTATTGCATCATTATTAGGATTAATTTTTACCAAAGCTCCTTTAGTATCATCATCAATAATCATAAAATTTTTGCCATAACTTCCTCTGCAAAGCACCCAAATATTTCCGTTTTCATCTAGTTGTATCGCTAATGGTGCATCGCCAACTTTAATTTTATTAATTTCTGTATTGCTAATTAAATCAATTACACTAATGGTAGAATCTAATTCGTAGCCACCACAATTTGCCACGTATAATTTATTGCCTACAATGCACATGCCTTCTGGTCCTGCTCCTACTTTAATGCTACGAGTTATGGTGTTTGTGAGAAGGTTTATTTCCTTTACCTCATTCGCAAACCAATCGGATACAAACCCACGTGTGGTATCTTTTGCTACCATGTAACGTGGAGAGGTAAATCCATTAATGCTAGCAATACTTTTGGCATTGTTTGCATTTATTACTTCAATTTTTGCAGAACCGTTTAAAATGATGTATCCTTTTTGGTTTACGATGCTCATAGAATTTGCCACTTCACCCAAGGGTCTGTTGTTTACCAATGTAAAAATATTCCTTATAACTTTATTTGAATCTTTGCTATACAAATCGATGCTTGCATTACCGGCATTAAAATTTCCTTCGTTTACAATGTACACTCCAGATTTAAATAAGTTCTCATTAGGTGTAACAGTACTTGCTGTTTCTGGGTCTTTGGTACAAGCAGTTAATACTACTGCGAAAACCATAAATAGGTAGAAAAGATTTTTTTTCATTTGTTAATTTTTTAATTGAATGATTTGATAGTTGATGTTTATTCCAAACACTCTTGCCGGCATGGCTTGGAATGGTATTGATTGATAAATGGTATTCGTTACATTATCTGCGTAAAGTGCTGCTACAAATTGATGTTTCTGAAATACAAAAACATGTTGCAACCTAAGATCAACTATATAATAGGCTGCTAAAAAATTAGAATGGTTGGCAGTAGTATACCTATGCGAAACCCTGTGCATATTAGCATTTACCGATGTTTTATAAAATGTATAGTTTATATTTGCTCCCCATTTTTCTTCGGGTATGTATATAATTTGTTTACCCACACTTTGGTCGTTTGCATTTACTGCTTTGTTATTTATGGCCAAGGTTTTGGCGTAAAATAGTTTGATGGCCAGTGTATTTTTTAGGTTTGGTTGGTAACTGAAAGCTTGTTCTAACTCTAGGCCTTGCAATTTAACTTCCACTAAATTTTGTGGAGTCCATAAACCGTTTTCGATGGCAGAAGGTTGCCATAAAATCCAATCGCGCACCATCGAATTATAAACACTTGCAGAAGTTTTTGTATTAAATTTTAAAAATGCTTTTTCATATACCAATCCGAGTTCTTGTTCAAAGCTTCTTTCGGCAGTTAAATTAGGGTTACCACCGGGTGTCCAATACAAGTCGTTTAAGCCTGGTAAATTATAATTTTTAGAAATGCTGATATAAGGAGCAAAGCCATTGGTTTGCCATTTGAGCGCACTAATGTTTAAAGATGAAGCAAAATAATTCGCGTTTTTTAATAACTCTACTCTGTTGGCCCAATTAATGGCGATGAGCTTGCGAAAGTTAAAATTGCTAATACTTGCAAAAGCTAATCGATATCTTTTTACGTAACTTGCATAATCTTCAACATAGGCACCATCAAAATTAAATTGGTATAAAAATTCTTGAGAGAAATTTGTGGCATTGTATATTGCACTCGTTTTATGCTGTACTTGGTCGAAATAGCTGTTACTGTTAAAAAGTTCGAGCTTTACATTGTTTACCACCACACGACTCACGTACCTAAGTTTCTCACGAGTATAACCGATGCATGAATTTAAGGTGATTTTAGGTGATAAATTTTTCTTTAAACTTAAAATAGATCGGTATGAATTATCTAGTTGGTAATTCGTACGCATACGGTTATACATAGGCGGACTCAATTCTCTATCGCTCTGTTGTAACCATTGATGCCATTCTATTTCAGTTTTTTTTAGATTAAAAAAGAAAGATTGAATAATGGAAAATTGTTTCAACTTAGAGTTCAATTGTGCTTGTAATGGGTTGCCTAATTCTGAAAAATTTTCGTACTTAAATTTATTTTGATGTTGCCATAGTTGAAAAGAAGTACTACTCGAAAAATTTGATTTCCCTTTTACATATTTTAGCTGATAGCTTTGGTTTTGCAATTGGTTTACATCCACCATAACACTCAGTTTTTCTTTGTTAAAAGTAGGGTTCGATTGTAAATTGATATATCCAGCTAATGCGCCAGTACCTTCTGTTGCGCTAGCTCCTCCTTTATGTAGTTCTATAACATCTGCATTGCCAAGGCTGAGTAAGGAAACATCGTTCATGTTGAGCATTGGTGAACCTATGTTCATGCCGTTCCATACTACTTTACTTTGCGAGGCATTTGCTCCTCTGATGCTCATAACTGATGAGCCAGAAGTGCCATAGGTTTTAAATTGTATACTTGAGTTTTCTTGCAAAAACCTGCTTAGGCTTTGCATTTCTGCTTGACTTTTGCGAGCACTGTCTATGTGCATAAAGGGTTTTGTAAGCGCATGTTTATGAGTTTGCACCCTCACCTCGTTTAAAAGGATGGTATCTTTTACATCCCCTGCAATCACTATGCATGCAGAAAACACCATAAAAAATACAAGTACAAAAATTCTCATGTTCAATAAAATACAGCCATGTGAACCTAATGATAAAAAAACGTTGCGTTAAAACGAATGATCATCCAAGCTTCAATCCACGAAAGCTATGATATAAATATGCTAGGCAGGTCTTCTGACTTACTCTTTTGTTTCACCTTCCCGAAAGTATCAGTGGCTATGATTGAAACAAATCTTATAGAGCTTACAGCAGCGGGACTGTTCTGGATTTACACCAGATTCCCTTTTAATTCCGACCTCAATCGGAAACCAAAGCATTGCAAAAGTAGAAATAAAAATGAGATAATTGTAAAGCGTTGAAAATTATTAATCTTCGTTCTTGGCATGGTCCATAAGCCTATGCGCCAACTCTTTACCCAAGTAACGATCTATTAAGTTATGCACAACATACAATATTGGCGTTACGCAAAGAGCTACTACAAATTTGTAAATATAACCTACCAAACCTACTGCAAAAATTTGTGTTAAGCTCCAATCGCCCCCAATGTAAAAAGCTATAAATATGACCACAAAACTATCTATAAGCTGAGAAACTACCGTAGAACCAGTAGCTCTGAGCCATAAGCTTTTGTCGCCTGTTTTTCTTTTTATCCAATGGAAAATGCTCACATCAATTAATTGCCCAATTAAAAATGCGGTAATAGAGCCAACAATAATCCATAAGCCTTGGCCTAATATATTGTTATAGGCATGCTCCATGTTTAACACACTTCCATCTGCAAGCGTTTTATTAATCCAAAAACCAGAAGGCACTAATTGCATAGAACCATAAATGGTAAGGAAACCATAACTAATCATTACCACCGCTACATACGAAAGGGTTTTTACTCCACGTTTCCCGAAATATTCGTTTATAAGGTCAGTCATAATAAATACAATGGGCCAATTAAGTACACCTGCCGACATGTTTAAGGATAGGTTTTGAATACCAAATAAGGTTAAATTAAGCTCCGAGAGGCCTAAGGTTTGTTCTACCGAAAATATTTTCACCCCAATAAATTCTGCAATAACGGC
>JBILKW010000132.1:0-6260 GCA_044376465.1 Sphingobacteriales bacterium
GAATGATTTAAACACGCCATTATTAATTACCACAACCATGGAAGACTATGTTGGACCAACATACGAAGGGATTCAGAAATTGGCCCCTAGTCAATATGCAAACAGAGTAAAGCGTGGTGGAACCATCAATTGCTTTTTAGATCCTAACTTTAATAAGGCAGTTAAAGCATTAGGCAGAAAGAAATTAATACTAGCAGGACTAACAACTGATATATGTTTGTTGCAAACTGTTAAAGGAGCATTGGCTGAAGGGTATGAAGTAATGGTTGTTGCAGATGCTTCTGGTAGTATGACTAAGATGGCCGACGAAGTGAGTTTTGATTATTTCCGACACGTAGGAGTAAAGGTATATTCGGCAAATGCAGTTTTAGCAGAACTTTATCCAGATTTTGGTACCAGTACTGGTCAAAAAGCAATGCAAATAAGCATTGAAGAAGTAGTTTCTAAATTAGGCAAGTAATCTTACAGTATGATTAAATTAATAAGAAAATCGGATCAGTTTAACGACGTTATTTTTGGTGGCAGATTTTATGCTAATAAACCCGTATTTAATGGGAAAGATAATGTTAAGCCCTATTCAAACTTATATTATTGGAGTAATGGATATGTTAAAGAAGATTGTGAGTTTGGTTTACACCCACATGAAGGATTTGAAATCATGACTTTTTTGTTTGATGGTAAAATTGAACATTATGATACCGAAAGCAAGGCATGGACACCCTTATATCCTGGAGATTTTCAGATCATTCAATCGAACAGTGGTATTAAACACCAAGAAAAAATATCTAAAGGCTCTCGAGCCTTTCAAATATGGTTCGACCCAAATTTTAAAGAAGCAGTTAAATTAGTGCCTAGTTATATTGATTACCATGCTCAAGATTTTCCGTCGATACAAGAAAATGGAATTGAAACCATTCAATACTTAGGTAAGGGCAGTTTCGCAACAGCATTAACTCCAAACCTTAGCATTAAAAAACTCATGTTTAATTCAAACACTCAAACTGAACTTGTACTTAATGAATTAATGTGCTATACTTTCTATGTATTAAAGGGTAAAGGTGTAATTGGCGATCATGAAATTAATACCGATGATGCATTGAGAATATCAAATGAATTAAAATTAAGTATTGATTTTGAAGGGGAGTTATTTTATATAGAAAACCCAGCACAATTAGATTATGAGCCAATTTGGGAATAATAGGTACAAGGCTGCTGTATTTAATATTTATTTCATTATAAATTATGAATAACAAGATACCATTGATAATAATTCACATCTTTAACAATTAAATATATAATGGAAAAAGAAAATAGAATACTGGCCGTATTAACCATCGACATTAAAAATCTGCCTGATAATTTTCAAGAAATAGTGAAGCACGAACAACAATTAATAGCAGAATGGAAAGAGGCTGGTTTCCTTGATCATTTTTTTCTTCGCCAAACAAAAGACGGTGCTGTTTTTATCTTTAAAGATATTAGTCATGAAAAAAGTATAGAACTAATGGAGAGTCTACCTCTAATGCAATTCAAGATTGGCATTGAATATTTTAGTTTAATGCAACAATTCTAGTTTTTTCTACTTATTGATAAGTATTGAACCTACTGAGAATTATTAAAATTAATTCTCAGTTTTTTTAAAAGGATGCTTACTGAATAATTCGTCTAAATAAAAAAGTCATTTTATTTTATTCCTAATGACATTCGAAGAGCTTTATTTTGAACATCATAAAATGGTATTTAATCTTGCCTTGCAATACGTTCAAAATACGGAAGATGCGGAAGAAATTACACAAGATGTATTTGTTAAAATCCATGAAAATATAGATTCATTTCAATATAAGTCGAATTTGAAAACCTGGATATATAGAATTACCATTAACCAATCGCTCGATTTTATAAAATCTAAAAATGCTAAGAAAAGAAATTTCTTAGCATTATTTTTTAGCTCAAACGACGAGTCTGAAGCCATAGAAAATATAAACTTCAATCACCCAGGGGTGTTATTAGAAGATAAAGAAGCTTGTTCAATAATTTTTGCAGCCATTAATAAGCTTCCCGACACCCAGAAAACTGCACTCATTTTATTGAAAATTGAAAATAAATCGCAAAAAGAAACGGCAGAAATTATGAATATGAAGGTAAAGGCATTAGAGTCGTTATTTTTTAGAGCAAAAAAGAACTTAGAAATTTTATTAAGGCAAAAGGAAAGTAATATTTAATTCGTCTAATAAAATATGATGTTAGAGGTATTTGAAAAATTAGAAAAAATTAATAAAATAGATACTAATCCTGTGGTATATCAAAAGACCATAGAGAAAATACAACATTCTATTAGAATGGTAAATAGATGGTATAGAATTGCTGCCATATTTGTTATAGCATTTCTTGTAATGCAATTTATGATGATCACACTGCGAGAAAAGCCTATAGATTTTTCGATGAATGAATATGTTTTGCTTACAAATAATGAATTATATGAATAATAAAACCAGGTTTTTCATTGTCTTACTCTTCGTTTTAATTATTTCCAATTCGGTCTTATTATTTCTGGTTATGACTGCTCCAGATAGAGGAAACAGACCGAAGGAACATATTATTAAGGAATTGCATTTTGATGATGCTCAAATAAAGCAATATGAAGTTTATATTAATGAACACAGATCCGCAATAAGAGAGCAAAACAACAAAATGAATGGCTTGAGAAAGAAACTCTATTTGCAATTAAATGAAAATCAAAACCCAAAATTAATTGATAGTATTATAATTTTAATAGCCGAACATCAATATGCAATGGAGGAAATTAACTACAATCATTTCTTAGAGATAAAAAAGCTTTGTAAACCTTCTCAAATAATATATTTTGAAAGCTTAAGTAGCAATATTGCTGATTTATTTTCTATTCACAAAAGGAAATAAACTATAATCTCGTCTAAAATTATAGTTCAAGGCAAATAAGCCTTCAAAGTAAACTATAATTTCATATGCGTACATTTCTTATTCTTTTTATTTTATTACCGCTTTTAAGTTTTTCACAAAACAATACACAAACCATCAGAGGGATTTTAACCGATAAACTTTCGCAAACACCTTTAGTTGGAGTAACATTACAAATTACAACATTGCAAAAAGCAACAGCTACAGATGCGAAGGGTTATTATAGTTTCGCAAATTTACCACCAGATAGATATGAAATTAAAGTAAACTATTTAGGATATAAAAGCATCACCATTCCAAACGTATTGCTAACGTCTGGCAAAGAGGTGCTTTTAGACATTACATTGGAAGAGTCCTTTTCGCAAATAGGAGAAGTAGTAGTAAAAGCGAATGCAAAAGAAGGCACAACTAATAAGTTAGCGAGTGTAAGTGCTAGAAGCTTTTCAATGGAAGAAGTAAATAGATATGCAGGCGGCAGAAGCGATCCGGCGCGTTTGGTAGCAAACTTCGCAGGAGTAAGTGCACCCGATGATAGTAGAAACGATATTGTAATCCGTGGTAATTCGCCCGTTGGTGTACTCTGGAGAATAGATGGAATGAATGTTACTAATCCGAATCATTTTGCATCTGTTGGTACTACGGGTGGAGCTGTGAGTGCTCTGAATACAAATCTCTTAAAGAATTCAGACTTTTTCACTTCTGCCTTTCCCGCTGAATATGGGAATGCTACTTCAGGAGTATTTGATTTGGGTTTAAGAAACGGAAACAATAAAAAAAGAGAGACCACCTTACAAATGGGAGTGATTACTGGTTTAGAATTAACTACTGAAGGTCCTTTTAGTAAAAATAACGACGCATCTTATTTGGTGGGCTATCGGTATGCACTAGCAAGTGTTGCTCAGAATTTAGGTGTTGATATTGGCACCACAGCTACACCATCTTATCAAGATTTATCATTTAAGTTGAACGGCCATACTACAAAAATCGGAAAATTTTCTGTTTACGGGATTTTAGCAAGTAGTACAATTGAACTTGAAGGAGGCAGCTCTAACACTTTATACGGTAATGGAAATCAAGTTGATTTTGCAAGTAAAATTGGTATTGTTGGATTAAATCATTTTAAACAACTTACAAAAAAATCATTTATAACTTCCACCCTTGGTATTAATTATGCTAATACAGATATAACTTCTTATTCTACCGACCGACCGACCAATACAGATTTTATTAAAGAAGAAAATACCGTTTCTAAAAATACCATTTCATTTAGTAGTTCGTATAATTCTAAAGTTAATGCGCGATTATTTTACAAAGTTGGAGTAGAAAACGAAGTTATTGGATTAGATCTTTATTATATATCCAAAGAAAATATTAACGATGATTATTCGCAAATTTGGGATTATAGGAGTAGCACAAATTTATCTCAAGCGTATGCACAATTAAAATACAGCATTACCGAAAAACTAATTCTAAATGCAGGTATTCACAGCCAATATTTTTTCTTGAACAATGCAAGTTCAGTTGAACCTCGAATGGGCTTAATTTACTATTCCTCTAATAAAAGCTCGTTCAATTTTGGTTATGGCTTACATTCGCAATTACAACCCATTAATGTGTATTTCTTGCAAAGTGCTGATGCCAATGGTAACACAATATATAATAATAAAGACCTTGATTTCACAAAAAGTCATCATTTTGTATTAGGCTATAATATTCAACCATTCAACGATTGGCGAATTAAAACCGAAGTATATTATCAATCCATAGTTAATGTTCCGGTTAATACCTTTTCTAGCAGTTATTCCATGTTAAATACTGGTTCAACATTTAAAACAGATTTAGAGGATAGTTTAATAAATGAAGGTACTGGGAATAACTACGGAGTTGAATTAACTGTAGAAAAGTTTTTTAGCGAAGGATACTATGGCTTATTTACATCAACTCTATATAGCTCAAAATATACTGGAAGTGATGGGGTAGAAAGAAACACTGCGTTTAATGGAAGGTATGTGTTTAATATTTTAGCGGGCAAAGAGTGGAAAGTAGGAAAAAATAATAGAAATAAAATTTCTGCAGACCTTAAATTTACGAATGCAGGTGGTAGGGCTTATACTTCTATAGACTTAACAGAATCTAACGCCTCAGGCAGAGAACAGCTCTCTACAGATGCCTATTCTAGCTATTACGATTCTTATTATAGATTCGATGTAAAAGCAGGTTTTACGCTAAACAGCAACAAACGAAAAATGGCACAAACCTTTTCATTGGATTTACAAAATGTAACCAATCACGATAATGTTTTCTCTCAAAGTTATGATGATAGAACGCAGAGCATAAACACTACTTACCAACTCGGATTTTTTCCGAATGTGGTTTATAAATTGCAGTTTTAGAGCAGGTAGCGCAAAATAGGAGCAAAACCTAGCAGCTGGTTCCGGAACTTATACCTTCAGCAATAATAAAATAACCTTCAACGAACAAAACTTCTATACCGCCGATTTCGATTGGAATTTAATACTAATCGGTACATACAATTGTAGCTTCAAGGCTAAAGATTTCTGCGAATAAAAATGGTGTGGGCGATTATGACTATGTGCTAGAAAAACAGTAAATCCGAAAGGCCTTTAGACCGAAAATCCGATTGGACTTTGAGTGCTTGGTGTTACAAAGATACCAAGCACTCATTAAACTTAATAAAATCATGTGCACATAAACCCAAAGTATAGCAACTTAGTAATGTGCAGAATTTAACACCTCGGTAGGTACTTTAAATTCTGCCATGCTTAGCAAAAGTCACTTTGCAAATAAACTCAATGATAAAAAGTTGAACAAAATACCAATGCCCATCAGTACTTTTTTATAGTCTTTCATAATTATCACATTATCAAATTACTCCACCTCCGGCCAACGTCCCGGAGTATACGGTGCCCCGTTCAACTCCAGTTCTTTCTCTAAACCCTTTATTTTTTCATCAAGTTTTTTCATATCGGCAAGCATAGTTTTAAACTGCTTGTAAGCTACTTCGTACGACTCTTGATACATAGCGGGAATTGGCGCAGTTGAGCTCCATACAGAGCCTTGTATGCCAAATACTCTATCGTTTATGCTTGGTGCAACTTCAAACTCTCTATTGCGGCGAGTATTATCGCCATTGAGTTTTAGGCTGATGTCTTGTAGTTCTTTTCTTAATGCATGTGATTTTGCCAAGAGTTCTTTTGCAGCGGCTGGCATATCAACCACTGCTAGGTCAATGTTGCTTACTCTTGTTTGCATGTTGCCCAACAAATCGTTTGCAGCATCGGCTGCTTTGCGCAGCTTCGTAA
>JBILKW010000133.1:0-6152 GCA_044376465.1 Sphingobacteriales bacterium
CACCTACAACACCTGGTACAAGGGTAATTACTAGGCCAGCGGGTACAACACCCGCTAACAATAATGGACTGCCAGCTTCGGCTACTCCAAGTGGTACAACTACAACACCTACAACACCTGGTACAAGGGTAATTACTAGGCCAGCAAGTACAACACCAGCGGGAACTACTACAACTACTCCTGGTACAACTAAGCCAGCAGGTACTCCAGCGGGTACAACTACTACACCAGTAACTAAACCAGCAGTAACTCCTGCTACTACAACGCCGGCAACTACAACGCCAGCAACTACAGCTCCGGCGAAGCCTAAAAAACCTTAATAAAAATATTTTTCAACGATATAAAGCAAAGGACAAATCATATATTTGTCCTTTGTTATTTATGAGCGATCAACGTTACAACCTAAGAGGAGTATCGGCTTCTAAAGAAGACGTACACCAAGCCATTAAGAATATTGATAAAGGCATCTTTCCTAAAGCCTTTTGCAAAATAATCCCCGATATATTAGCGAACGATCCTGCGTATTGCACCATTATGCATGCAGACGGTGCAGGTACAAAATCTTCTTTGGCTTATGCTTATTGGAAAGAAACGGGTGATGTATCTGTATGGAAAGGCATTGCCCAAGATGCGATCATCATGAACCTAGATGATTTGATTTGTGTAGGCGCGATCGATCATATTTTACTCTCTTCCACTATCGGTAGAAATAAAAACTTAATTCCAGCTGAAGTACTTTCTGCCATTATTAATGGCACTGAAGAAATTTTGGAAGAATTGCGTAAGGCAGGCATCAATATTTATTCAACTGGCGGCGAAACAGCCGATGTAGGCGATTTAGTTAGAACCATTATAGTTGACTCTACTGTAACGTGTAGAATGCGTAGAGAAGATGTAATTTCGAATGACAATATTAAAGCTGGAGATATAATTGTAGGATTAGCATCTTATGGCCAAGCAAGCTATGAGACTGAGTATAATGGAGGGATGGGAAGCAATGGTTTAACTTCTGCAAGACATGATGTGTTTAACAAAAGCATTGCAAAAAAATATCCAGAGTGTTTTGATCCATCGGTACCAGAAGAATTGATTTTTTCGGGAACAAAAAACTTAACAGATCTAATTAAAATAAACGAAGACTTATCTGTAACCGCAGGTAAATTAGTGCTCTCGCCAACTAGAACTTATGCACCCATTATAAGTGCGTTTTTAAAAAATGGCAAAGAACACATCAACGGAATTGTACATTGCAGCGGAGGTGCTCAAACCAAAGTACTTCACTTCGTAGATAATGTACACATCATAAAAGATTCTCTATTTCCAATTCCACCACTCTTCCGTATGATTAAAGATGAATCCAACACCTCTTGGGAAGAAATGTACAAGGTATTTAACATGGGGCACCGTATGGAGGTATATACAGACAGCTTGGAACGTGCCGAAGAACTTATATCGATTGCTAAATCTTTCAACGTTGAAGCACAAATTATTGGTCGCGTTGAAAAATTTTCAGGCAAACGTGTAAGCCTAATGAGCGAACATGGTACTTTAGTGTACTAACTCGAAATACTTAACTCTACTTTAATTGTATAAAAAAAGTATTAAGTATTAAGAAAACCTCATCAATACTTAATACTTAATACTTAATACTCAACCGATTACTTCACAAGTGTTAACTCACTTACTAAATTACTCGCCCCAGCATATTTATCCATTATAAATAATACATAACGAATGTCGCAAACGATGGTGCGTTTAAAATTTTTGTCGAATACTAAATCGCCGGTCATTGCTTCCCAGTTACCGTCGTAAGCTGTACCAATTAACTCGCCATTGGCGTTAATTACTGGGCTACCTGAGTTACCACCGGTAATGTCGTTGTCTGTTAAAAAGGAAATTACCAACTCTCCTTTTTCATTTGCATACTGACCAAAATCTTTATTCTTCAACATAGAAACTAATTTTTCTGGAATGTCGAACTCTTCATTTTTCGGAACGTATTTCTCTAACAATCCTCTAGAAGTGGTGTAATAGTTATATACTACCGCATCTTTAGCTGTGTAACCTGCAACCTTTCCATATGTAATTCTCATGGTTGAGTTTGCATCTGGGTACATTAATTTACCAGGGTTCATTTCCAACAAACCTGCGATGTAATCTTTTTTATCTTTTGCAATACTTGCCTGTAATTTCATTAATGCAGGCATAAAGGTTGTTCTGTATTCAGCCATTTTAGTTGCATACTGAACAATTGGGTCTGCTTCAATTTTCTTCAAACTAGGCGCAGCTAAAAAGGCTTCCATCTTTTCTTTAGATGTTAAGAATGATTTCTTGAATGCGGCAGCGCAAAATTTATTGAAACTTTCTTCAGCATTTGCTCCTTTGTATTTCTTTACAATTTCTTCTAATACTGCTGGTTGCTCAGCTTTTGGAATATCTTTATAATATATACTCAACAATGCAGCCATTACTTTCTCATCGGTAGCGGCAACATAATCTTTGTAAGTATCGTTCAAGCCAGCTTTTACTTTTTCAACTGCTTTATTCAAAGCCTCTGTATTTATAGGACTTTTCTTTAACTCTTCTGTAAGAGGTTTAATTAAATCGGCTAACTTAACCGTTACAGATGCAGTACCTGCTAAACCATAATACGAACTACGTAATGAGTATTTTTTCAACTCTTCATAACTTGCATTAATGTTGGTTAAGGTTGATGAATACTTCGATTTTAATGCATCAGTAGAATTCGCGAATGTATTGAAATCATTTTCTACTGTTTTTTTACCAGCAATAACATCTAGCTTTACTAAGCCTTCATTTTGGCCAATGTAATATTTCCAAGAGTTTGCAGTAGATGCATAAGTAGCTGCTAATTTAATGCGAGTATCGTCACTCTTATCCATATCTGCTTTCATTACTTCTAATCTTTTTCCTAAAAGTTTGATGATGGCAGGATTTGTACGCTCAACCGAGTTCTCCATTTCTGTTGCAAATGCATAACGATTTGTACGACCTGGGTAACCCATAATCATGGCATAGTCGCCTTCTGCAATGCCTTTCATTGATATGTTTAAGTAACGCTTTGGTTTGTACGGAACGTTGTCTTTAGAATACGCTGCTGGCTTACCATCTTTACCCATGTACACACGGAACACAGAAAAATCGCCGGTATGGCGTGGCCACATCCAATTGTCGGTATCGCCACCGAACTTACCTACAGATGAGGGTGGTGCAAACGCTAAACGCACATCTGTAAATCGCTCGTAAACGAATAATAAATATTGATTTCCTCCAAATACATCGCGAACCACTGCTTGGTAATGCGTACCTTTGGTAGCTTCAGTTGTTAAACTTTTTATGATTTCTTTTTGCTTCGCATCTTTTTCTGCATCTCCCAAACCTGTTGTAGCTGCAAGTATTTGCGGAGTTACGTCTTCCATTCTCACTAAAAACGAAGCCACAATTTCTGGAGCTTGCAGTTCTTCTGCTCTGGTTTTAGCCACAAAGCCATCTGTTAAATAATCGTGCTCAACTGTACTGTTAAATTGAATACTTCCGTAACCACAGTGGTGGTTCGTTAACATCAACCCGTCTGCCGAAATCATTTCGCCAGTGCAAAATCCCATCGATACAATGGCGTCTTTTAAACTCGATTGGTTTACGTTGTATACATCACTCGCTGTTAACTTAAATCCGATCTTTTTCATGTCGTCGTAATTCTTGTTAATCAACATCGGCAACCACATGCCCTCATCGGGTGCACTTGCTTTTACATTTAAGGTTCCTAATAAGAATAAGGAAGCAACTAGTATTTTCTTCATTTTAATCTATTTTTGATGGTTTGCGAAAATAAGGAAATCTATTTATTTACGAATAAAATGTGAATAAAATTGAAATTGTAACAATTAAGCTAAAACTAGCAATAATTAGTATTTTTGCCGTTATCAATATAAAAATATGAAATTAACCTATTCACTGAGCATTGCTTTATTATTTGGCGTGCTATGCAAAGCTTCAGCTTCTGATATCTTAAAAACTGAAAAAATTCAAAAAGTGATCGTTTTTAGAAATGGAGCCCAAATAGAATCTAAAATCTCACAATCAATAGAAAAAGGTGAACATTTATTAATTATTGATGAACTTCCAAATTCACTCGACGAAAATACAGTTCAAGTATCCGGCGAAGGTGATTTTACCATCATCAGTGTAGAATCTAAAATGGGAAGCAACGAACTCAGGAAAAAAGGTAGTGCTTACCAGGCTCTTCTAGACTCCATTGAATATTACAGTACCTTAATCGATATGGATGTTATCAGAAAATATGCGGTCGACCAAGAAGAAGATTTGCTTATTAGTAATAAGAACATTAGCAGCAAACAAGCTTTAGAAATTGTTGATATTGAAGATTTAGCAGAGCTTTATAAAAAACGTTTGCCAGAATTAAAAAGAGAATCGTACCGATTAGCTAAGCTGATAAACGAAAACACAGCAAGATTACAACTATTTAAGCAGCAATTGGCAGAACGCCAAGCTGGTAAAAACAATAAACAAATTTGGATCCGTGTAAGTTTAACACAAGCACAAAACGTACGCATTAGCTTGAAATATTTGGTACAAGATGCCAGCTGGGATCCCTTCTACGATGTTCGTTCTAACGACATTGGCGAAAACGTTATTTTTATTTTGAAAGCAAATGTACGCCAAAGCACGGGTGTAAATTGGGAAAACGTAGAACTCACCTTGTCTACCGGCAACCCAGTAAATTATACTGCAAAACCAGTGCTATCAGATTGGCGATTGAGTTTAACAGAGTTTATTGCATATGAACGATTAGCAAGAAGCGGAACAGCTGATATGATCGAGTCTAAAACACTGCCATCAAGAAATATTAATTCATTAGCAGCTTCAGCATCATTTATTGAAGTGAGAACTGAAGAACTGGCCAACAACGTGCAATTTAACATTACCAAAGCCTTTACAATAGAGTCTGATGGCGATAAGAAGATATTAGAAATACAACGTAGTGAGAGCAAAGCGAATTACCGTTACGTAAGCGTTCCTAAAATAGATAATAAAGCATTTTTAATTGCAAGCATAAGCGATTGGGATAAGAACATCTTATTAGCAGGCGAAGCAAATATCTTCTTAGATGGATCGTATGTTACTAAAACATACATTGACCCTATGAGCATTGAAGACTCGTTGGAGTTAAGTTTTGGAAACGACGAAAGCATTAAAATAGAGCGTAAAATGCTGAAAGAACTAACCTCTAAAAAAACATTTGGAGGCACTAAAAAAATAGTGCAAGCCTTTGATATTAGCGTTCGTAATACAAAGAAAAAAGCCATAAATATTCAGATACAAGACCAAGTACCTTTATCAACAGATAAAGAAATAGAGGTGAGTTTTACGGCGGTAAATGCAAACCACGAGCCCGAAACTGGCAAACTTACGTGGAACTACAGCATAGCGCCATCTGAAAGTAAAAAAATGAACTTCCAAATTGAAGTTAAATACCCTAAGAACAAGGTCTTACAAGGATGGTAAGATTTGTTTTTTTATTCATCATGAAATCAATACTTTTGGTTAAAATTTAATTAAATACATATGAACTACGATGTAATCGTTTTAGGAAGTGGACCAGGTGGTTATGTAACTGCAATTCGCGCTTCTCAATTAGGCCTTAAAACAGCAATTATAGAAAAAGAAACTCTTGGAGGTGTATGTTTAAATTGGGGATGCATCCCAACAAAAGCATTGATAAAAAGTGCACAAGTTTTTGAATACATACAACACGCAAAAGATTACGGAATTAACGTAAGCGAAGCGAGTGCAGATTTTGGTGCGGTAATAAAAAGAAGCAGAGATGTAGCAGATGGCATGAGCAAAGGCATACAATTTTTAATGAAGAAAAATAAAATTGATGTTATTGAAGGCTACGGAAAAATTAAAAAAGGTGGTAAAATAGAAGTCAAAACTGCCGATGGCAGAACTACTGAATACACTGCAAAACATACCATATTAGCAACAGGTGCTCGCTCTAGAGAGTTACCTAACTTAAAACAAGACGGTAAAAAAGTAATAGGTTACCGCGAAGCGATGACCTTGGATACACAACCAAAATCAATGGTGATTGTAGGTTCTGGAGCAAT
>JBILKW010000135.1:0-6098 GCA_044376465.1 Sphingobacteriales bacterium
TAATACTAATTTTATTTTTAATCGGTTAGATACGTCCATTACATTCACAATGTCTTGTATCTGCACTGTTTTATCAACGTAAAGTATAACTGTTAACTCTTCAGTATTTTTAATTAATCCGTTTAGCACTTGTTCTATCATATCTTGTGGTACTTTTTGTTTTTCAACATAATACTCAAGGTCTTTAGTAATAGATACACTGATGGTTTTCTTAGAAACAGACTGTCCGCTAGATGCCTTTGGTAATAATAGTTTAATTACATTAGGGTTTACAACAGAGGATGCAATTAGAAAAAACAACATTAAAAAAAACATAATGTCATTCATCGAAGCAGTACTTACTTCTGGTGCAATTTTATGTCGTCTTCGTAAATTCATTATTTGCTAGGTTCTTCCAAAAGGTCAATAAAATCAATACTTTCAGTTTCTAGTTTCAAAATAATTTTATCAACCATAAGATTAAGTATGTGATGGCCAACATAGGCAAGTATGCCAACTATTAAACCAGCAGCAGAAGTAATCATTTTTTCATATAAACCACCAGCAATACTACCCATGCTAATATTATCTGACAAAGAGATGTTGTAAAATATTTTGATTACTCCTGAAATAGTTCCCACGAAACCGAGCATTGGTGCAATACCAGCCACTATGCCTAATACACTGATGTTTTTTTCTAATTTTGCAACTTCAAGTTTACCAACGTTTTCTATGGCACCTTCAATTTCTTTTATAGGTTTTCCAATTCTCAATAATCCTTTTTGCAACATTCTACTAATAGGTGTGTTAGATTGTTTACACAATGCCAAAGCAGCATTTAAATTCCCTTGTTTAATCAGTTCTCGTACTTGCATCAACAATGAGCTTTCATCTTTAATTGCTTTGCGAAGGGTGAAATATCTTTCGAAAAAAATGTAAAAGGCCATGATTGATAATATCAAAATCGGATACATCACCCAACCACCTTTCATTATTAATTGCAATAGGTTCAATTGCTCTGGAGCTGAAGTAACTTGCGAAACTTGTTGAACAATTTGCTGTACGGTATCGCTTCCTAAATTTTCTGTTATTTGTAATAAGATCATTTATTTCTTGGTTTTACGGTCATTAAATAAAAACTATTATCTATTTCTTTTGCAAAAGCTAATTCTTGTTTTGCTAATTGTACATCACTAAATTCTGCAATTACTACGTGATATTTTTTTATGCCATCTGTTTCAACCACACTTGCTTCAAATCCTGTATAATCTAAATTTTTTTCTTCTGTATTTGCATCCTCTTTGTTTTTAAAAGATGCTTTAGTAACGTAATACATAGTAATTGTATTGTTGCCATAATTAACATTTGATGGACTTGCGTTAGATGGGCTTGGATTTTCAACAGGTTCTGTTATGGCTATTACTTCTTGTTCTGGCTCATTTGTGATTTGAGTTTCTTGTAAATTCTGAATTTCATTTAAAGTGTCTGCTAGCTGCTCCATTCCTTGTGTCGTTACTACTTGTGAAGTATCATTTGTAACTGTGGGTTTATTTAAACTAGCCAATTCATTTCTAAAAAAATAACCTGCAATGCCTAAGAATGCTAAAATAATAATAATTAGCAAAGGAGCTTTTACTTTCGAATAATCTATTGACTTGCGTTCTTCTTTGTTTTTTGGAACCTCTGTTTTAGCAGGTTTAGGTATCATTGGATCTGCATGTTCACTTGTATTATTTTTTTCAACATTTGTAGTATTTGTAACATTGCGCTCTGCATAGGTTTTCCTTATTGCTTCGATATCTACTTTCTCCGTTTGTTTTTCTATATGTATAGAAGTTATAGGCTCAACCTTTTTTTCAGGCTCTGTAATCACGGGTTTAATTTCTTCATCAAGAATTTTCGTTTCTACTTTAACATCAGTACTTTCTTCGGTTGTTATTAATAAAAACTGATCGTCATACGGTTTAAATACAATTCGGTCATTGATGGCTCTGAACTCTCCGATTCCATTTACATTATAAATACCTGTGCTATTTATGGTATTATAAATTTCTTCTAATGACGATTCTATAAACTCTTCTGCATCTGCTTCTGTGCAATTGTTTTGACTTGCAATATAACTGCTTAGTATACCATCATCATTTTGTTGTTGTGCACTAAAAATGATGGAAATGTAATCTCCATCATTTAAAAAAGTGGTGGTTTTCTGAAGTACAAATGCACCAAAATTTGGAACGATAATTAATTCGTTTTTCGATAATACATCGTGTACATAGTTAAACAATGGTTTTTTCATAGCATTTATTTAAAATCGGAAACTTGCGCCCAAGAGTGCTTGAAATCCAAGTCCGTTGTAATAGTTAAATGTTTCTCGTTTGTAATTCAATACGTTATTTAAGTTTAAATATATCGAAATGATTTTAGAATAACGGTAGTCTATACCCAAATTCAAATCAACACCACCCTTTATATTTCTGGCATTACCATTTACTTCTCTACCTTGCATTTTTGAGTATGAGAATAATTGTGCATCAATTAAAAACTTATTGGCAATGTTGTAATTTGTTCCCAGACTAAAAATGCTTGCGGGTCTATGCCATGCAAATTTAATAGTGTCAACATTATAGAAGGTATGTTTAAATGCGGCAAAAATTCTAAGCTTCTCCGAGCTTTGGTGAGTATAATCTAAATGAATTTCCGTTTGCGAAGCATTAGGTCCATCATACACCACATCATATGTTCTAAAAGCATCATTGTTTGCAACAAAATACACGGCTCTCGACAATGATTTGTGCTCAATATTTACTTGATATGTATTTTTCAAGTCTATTTTTCCTCTAATGCCTGCCAATAAATTTATTTTCTCATTGGTATTTAGCATTTGTAAATTAGTACCCAAAAATGGATTTTCTACATAAAAGTCTCTTAAGCTATTTTTCTTAATTCTTCCGTTTAAGCCTGCATATATAATCGCATCAAGCTCTTCAAGTCTATAATTTACAGAAACATTAGGGTATATATGGAACAAATTATTATCGCCAAATTCTTGGTAAATAGCTGCTCCAATTTCAATGTTAAAACCAGCTTCTTTTAAATGAATGCTTGGCTCAAAGTAAAACAAATTGTTTTTTGAACTTAATGAGTCTTCAAAATTTGCTACATCAATACCTATTTTAGTTTTAAACTCTTTGTACTTAGCAGAAGTGCTCAAGGCAAATCTATTTTCTTTAGCATTAAATCGATCGTTTACCGTATAAAAATCAAAATTGCCTACGTATGATAAAGAATTAAAGGCCTGTAAATTAGATTTTAATTGAGATTGAATACCAAATAAATTGTAATACTGACGAACTTTTGTTGCTTTATAAGAAACTAGAGATTGATCGTATCCATAAAAATGATTTACATCTCTATCGTACATAATCCCTAAACTAATATTCTGTTTAGCATAAATTCTTTTTGCGTAGGCTTCTATCGTATTATCGCTATAAGCCATGTTCTTAATGCTTCCTACTTGAGCTAGATGTCTGTAATGCGCGCCTAACACCCATTCTTTTGAGCGTAAATTATTTGTCCAAGCTTCAAAATAAGTTGTGCTGGCATTTCCGGCACCTGTACGTATGTAATGATTATAAAGCTTTGCGATGCTTTCGTTTTTCATTTTTTCAATTTGTACGGCACTTACTTTCATAGTGCTATCTATTCGGTGCGACAAAAAAATATAATTTGGTATTTCTTTACCTTGCTCCTCTATTTTTATTTCTGGGTTTGCAGTTACTTTTACTGCTTCTGCTAATATAGGTTTGTATTGCCTTACAACGTTTACTTCTTCTGATAAATTTCGTTGTGCAAAACTGTTAGTGCTTAATAACCCAACAGCCAAGAGTATGTATGTGTATCTTCTGTTCATTTTTATTTTGGCTGTGTAAGTTCAGTTAATTTCATTTTAGCCTCTTCAAGTATTCCATCGTTTTCTGTGCTGTATTCATCAATAATTGATTCAAGTGTACTTTTTGCCTGGAAATCGTTACCTAATTTAGCGTATGTTTCGGCTAAAATAATAAAGCCCTTTGCAACCCAAAATTCATATGCGGGAACTTGGTTACTTAAATCAAAACAAGCCTGTTGAGCGTCTAAATATTTACCTTTTAAGAACAGTATTTTAGCAACCATATACTTAGCCTCTGCACCATACTCTGTTTTTGTTAACTTAGCTACAGCTTTAAAATAATTATCGGCTTCTTCGATATTATTTAAACTGAAATAAAGTCTGCCAAGAAATAGGTTTGCTAAGTACTGATCTTCAATACTCGATTTTTCCACCAACAATACTTGTTTAGCATATTTCATAATGCCTGTTGAATCATTCAATGCTGCGTAGGATTTTAGCGCACCAGAAATTGCTTCTAAATAATTGTCTTTAAATTCTGCTTGAGTTTCTAAACTTCTGTATAGTTTTGCAGCCTTTTCGTATTCTTTAAGTTTAAAATTGATTCGGGCCGATTGCACCAACGATCGTTCTAAATATTTCGGATTAGATTTAGCAACCAAATACTCATAATCGATTAAAGCCATTTTTTCTTTTTTGGTTTTTATAAAACACTCTGCTCTGTTTGCATGTGCTTCTAAAATAAACGAACCATTTGTAAATCTTTCAATGTAGTTGTTAAATCCGTTAATTGCGTTTTCACAATCGCCAATTAGATATCTGTTATTTGCAGCTTGGTAGGTTATGGAATCTTGTGCTCCTGAGCTAACACTTGCAAAAGGTAATGTTTTAACATAATTCAAATAACCATCCGCGTTACCAGCATCTACATAAATATTTTTAATAGCTAATAAGGCCTCTTTTGCCTCTTCTGTTCCCGGATAGTCTGCAATAATTGCCTTGTACATTAGTGTAGCTTTTTCGTCATTAGATTCATTGTAGTAAATTAATCCTAAATTTAATCTGCTCTTAGATACAAATCTACTGTTCGGAAATTTATTTATTACAGTTAGAAAATACTGTATAGCATCTGGTATGTTATTCATTACAAAATAACCCGTACCAATTTCATAAGTAGCATCATCTGCATAAGTGGAATTAGCGAAATTACTTAGAAGTGTTTTTAACGTTATTATTTTATCGTTCTGCTTATTTTGTAATCCTAAAATCATGCTTTTCTGAAACAATGAATAATCAGAGCTAGGAAGTTTATCATTAATTATTTTATTGTAATTGTATAATGCTTTGTCGTATTCCTTTATCATAAAGTATCCATCTGCTAAGCGTAACCCGGCATCGTTAAATCGTTTTGAATTTTGCGTGCTACCTAGCTTTTGTTCTGATTTTAAGTAACGATCAAAATAAACGATAGCTGACTTATATTCCTCTTTTTTGAAATATGTATAACCTAGTTGATAATTTACAGCCGAATTCAGTTCTTTATTAAATTGTATATCTGATTGTTCGAATAATGAGAAATATTTTAATGCTTCTTCTAAATTATTTAATAGGTAATAGCATTCTGCTTTCCAATACCATGCAAACGTTTGTATACTCTTGTCAAGAGGGTTGCTAAGAGATTGATTAAATAATTTTATAGCTTCTAAATGTTTGCCTTCATTAAATAGCTCTATGCCTCTATAGTAACTTACTTTTTGTAAAGCTAAGGCTGCTCGTTTTGATCTTGGTTGTATCTTGTCTAAAACTTCTATAGCTAATTTGTAATTTCGAGTGAATAACAATGCTTCACCTAAAAGCGATTGAGCTTCTTCTGCATCTGTAGAATCTGGATATGCATCAATATAATCTTGGAAACTTTCGATCGCGGTTTGATAGAAATTTAATTCATAAGAAAGCTTTGCGTAGTTTAATAAAGCCGACGAACTTAAAAATGTTTCTTGATTTAATTTCGCCGCTTTACCAAATGCGTTCCTAGCAGAAGGTTTGTCTTTTAATTGATAAAAACTTTGTCCTATCATGTACAAAGAATGTTGAGAGTATTCATTTTTTTTATCAGCAATTATTTTTAAATAATCGATTGCTTTTTGATAAAGCTGAGATTGAAAATAGGCATACCCAATTTCATAATTTGCTAAGTCATTTAATTTTAGTTTTTTAGATGCAAGTTCAT
>JBILKW010000136.1:0-6087 GCA_044376465.1 Sphingobacteriales bacterium
AGCAACATTATGATATTATTTCTGCATTTATAAAATCAATTAGAGGAAGCGACCCAAATGCTGGTTTGTATTGGCTGGCAAGGATGATAGAGGGTGGTGAAGATCCTTTATTTATTGCGCGCCGTTTAGTAATTCTTGCATCCGAAGATATTGGCAATGCAAACCCAAATGCATTGTTGCTAGCCAACAATTGCTTCCAGGCCGTTAATTTAATTGGCATGCCCGAATCGCGTATTATTTTAGCACAAGCCGTTACTTATTTAGCAAGTTCCGCAAAAAGTAATGCTTCTTATGAAGGCATAGAAAATGCAATTGCAGCTGTAAAAGAAACTGGAGACCTTCCAGTACCTCTGCATATACGTAATGCTCCAACTAAACTAATGAAAGAGATTGGCTATGGAAAAGAGTATAAATATAGCCATGCCTACGATGGAAATTTTAAAGAGCAAGAATACTTACCAGATGTTATACAAGGAACAAAATTCTATGAGCCCGGAAATAATCCACGCGAATTAGAATTTAGAAAACACTTGCATACTCTATGGAAAGACAAATATAACTACTAATGAAAATTGCAATTGCAAGTTACCATGATACCGGAAGGTATTTATCTGTTGTGCCCAATGAAGACGAAATGCTATTGGAATTATTTCGTTCTCATAACCATGATGTAGAATTAAAAGTTTGGGATGATGAAAGTGTTGATTGGACCACCTACGACATCATTATTATAAAATCTACATGGGATTATTTTATTGAGAAAATAGACACTTTTTATGCATGGCTCGATTATATAAAAACTACTAACATTCCCTGTTTAAATCACCCCGACTTAATTAAGTGGAATGCCGATAAACATTACCTTTTAGACATTGAAGCTGCGGGCTTAGCTATTGTGCCAAGTATTATTATAGAAAAAAACGGTACGTTTAATTCGGAGTTTTCTTTTGCTAAATTTAACACGGATGAACTTATTGTAAAGCCAACTATTAGCGGAGGTGCAATGAACACCCTTCGTTTAAATAAAAATAATGTTGATGAACATGTTGATGAAATAAATACTTGGTTAAAAGATCAAGCATATTTAGTACAACCTTTAAAACAAGAAATAATTACAGAGGGTGAATGGTCCTTTTTATATTTCAACGGAACATATTCTCACCATTTATTAAAAGTTGCAAAAGAGGGTGAATTTAGAATTCAACATTTCTTTGGTGGTAAAATCGTTACTACAAATGTGGATGAAAAGCTAATTGAAATTTCTCAAAAATATATTGATCAATTTGCCAAAGACTCTTTATATGCAAGGGTCGACGGTGTTTGGAGTAATGGTATTTTTGAACTTATGGAATTAGAATTAATAGAACCTTATATGTTCTTTTTCACCAACGAAAACTCTTTAAGTAATTACTATACAGCATTCGAACAATTATCAAAAAAAATTATACATGAAAAAAATTAAGTTAATACTCCTGCTTATAATCGTACAATTTTCTGTTGCAATGGCACAAGAAAAAGTAGCTTTATACGATATAACACTCGACCCTTTTAAACAAATTGCTGAAGCAAAAATTAAAGCACAACAAGAAGACAAAAATATTTTAGTACAAGCGGGTGGCAATTGGTGTTCTTGGTGCAGATTGTTTCATAAATTTTCTAAAGAAAATAAAAAAGTAGATTCTATCTTACAAGCTAACTATGTTTTTGTATTGGCTAATTTCAGTAAAGAAAATAAAAACGAAGCATTCTTTAAGGCCTATAAAAACCCAGGCCGTTTCGGCTATCCTGCCTTTTTAATACTTAACCCACAAGGTGAATTGTTACACATACAAGACTCCGGATATTTAGAAGAAGGCAAAGGCTACTCGGAAGAAAAGGTAAGCAGATTCTTATTGCTGTGGAATAAATATAGTACGAAAGACGAAAAGTAGAGGCGCAAAGGAGGCAGAGACGCAGAGTTGGTTCCTAAATTGATGTTGGAACTTCTCTGCGCCTCTGCCTCCTCCGCGCCTCTGCGTTTATCCCTTGGATTGGCAAACAAAACTCGTTTTCGGAACCTCCGTTTTAGCAATGGCATTAAAGCCTCCGGCGATTTCTGTAAAATTGTCCCAACCTCTAGATTTTAATATAGAAGAGGCAATCATACTTCTGTAACCACCCGCACAGTGTAAAAAGAAGTGTTCGTCTTTCGGGAAGCTTGCTATGTTATCATTTATAAAATCAAGCGGAATGTTGTTTGCATTTTCTACATGCTCTGCTTCGTACTCTGATACTTTTCTAACATCTATAATTTGATTTTTTTGGATATCCACTTTTGCAGCAAATTCTTCAGCAGTAATTCTTTCAATCGTATCCACTTCTTTACCACTTGCTTTCCAGGCATCGAAACTTCCATCCAAAAAACCAATCACAAAATCATACCCAACTCTGGCTAATCTCATCACCGTTTCTTCTTCTTTTCCTTTTTCAGCAACGAGTAAGATCTGTTGTTTTACATCCGGAATTAATGCGCCCACCCAAGGTGCAAATTGTCCATCGAGGCCAATGTTTATGGAGTTAGGTACAAAACCAAATCTAAAAAGATCTGCGTTTCTGGTATCTAATACTAATGCATCTGTTTCGTTTGCGGCAACTTCAAAATCGTTTACAGATAAGCCTCTTAATCCTCTTTCCATAACGGTATCAATATTGTCGTATCCGTTTTTATTCATCGAAACGTTTAATGGAAAATAAGCCGGTGGCGGTAATAAACCGTCGGTTACTTCTTTTACAAATTCTTCTTCGCTCATGTTTACGCGCAAGGCGTAATTCAATTGCTTTTGTTCGCCAATGGTTGAAACGGTTTCTTTACTCATGTTTTTGCCGCATGCAGAACCCGCCCCGTGTGCTGGGTAAACCGTTACCGAGTCTGGTAAGGTCATTATTTTAGTTCGGAGTGAATGATATAGGGTTGCTGCCAATTGCTCTTGTGTCATGTGTGCTGCTTTTTGTGCTAAATCTGGGCGGCCTACATCTCCAATAAATAATGTATCTCCTGTAAAAATCGAATGCTCTTCCCCTTCTTCATCTAACAATAAATAACAAGTACTCTCCATGGTATGCCCAGGAGTATGTAATACTTTTATGCTGATGTCGCCAACTTTTAACACTTCAGCATCTTTTGCAATATGAGCCTCAAAACTCGGATTTGCCAAAGGTCCGTACACAATGGTAGCACCAGATGCCTTTGCTAAATCAACATGTCCACTCACAAAGTCGGCATGAAAATGTGTTTCTAACACATATTTTATTTTTACACCGTCTTTCTCTGCTCTCTGTAAATATGGATTTATTTCTCTTAATGGATCTATAATAACCGCCTCGTTACCACTTACAATGTAGTATGCACCTTGTGCTAAACATCCCGTATATATTTGTTCTATTTTCATGGTTCAAAATTGTATTACAAAAATACTGTCGATTTTCTATGTATTGTGTGATTTTTATCACATTTCTATTATTACAAAGTACGCTATTTACAAGATTAATAACAACAATAAGCAAAAAGGGTTCTAAGCCTTTGTAAAAACAATTTTAACATCAAAAAAGAGCGCTATTCGTATTAATTCATTAATTTTAACGTTCAATAATATTATGTTAAACACATATCAAATATTAATAGAAAAACTCGACTCTTTTATCAGAAAGTTTTACTTAAACAAAATGATAAGAGGCTCTATTTATTTTGTGTCGACTCTTTTTATTACCTATTTGTGCTTAAACACGATCGAATACTTTTTTTACCTAAGTGCCTTTTGGAAAACAAGTCTCCTGCTTACTAACGCTATCTTACTTCTATACATATTTAGCTTTTACTTTATATTTCCATTATTAGCGATGTATAAATTAGGCAACATTATTACTTATAAAAAAGCGGCAGAAATAATTGGTAAACATTTTCCGGAGATAAATGATAAAATAATAAATACGCTAGAATTACAGCAACTAGCCGCGCATGAACCCGAAAAAAGCGCCTTAATATTTGCAAGTATCGACCAACGTATTGTAGAATTAAAACCAATACCTTTTGTTAAAGCCATAGATTTTAATAAAAATAAAAAATACATAAAATATGCACTTGTGCCCGTTTCGGTATTTGTGGTATTGCTGTTTGCTTCGCCCGGTTTTATTAAACAAGGAACTATACGAATTTTAGATTTTCAAACTTCTTATCAGAAACCGGCACCTTTTCAATTTATATTGAAAAATAAAAACCTTTCCGTAAACCAAGGCGAAGGGATGTTACTTGAACTGCAATTGCAAGGTGATTTATTGCCACAAGATGTTTACATACATTATGGTGAGAATACGTATAAACTTGATAAAAAAGACATCTCCAATTTCGAATACAATTTGTTGAACATTCAAAACTCAGATGAACTATATTTTAGCGGTGGTGAATTTAATTCAGAAACATACAAATTAAATGTATTAAAAAAACCAAGTATATTAAGTTATACTGTTGATTTAATATATCCTGCATATTTAAAAAGAAGCAATGAAAGTGTACAAAACATTGGTGATTTAAGCATACCTGTTGGGACTAAATTAGTATGGAAAATTAAATCTGTACACGCAAATAATTTGTTGTTTTTAATTGATGGTAAAAGTAAAACCATTCCATCTCAAAATAATCTGTTTCAGTTTGAACATAGAGCGTTAAAATCTATTCACTATTATTTAGCCCCCAAACATCCGGAAAACTTAAAGGTAGATACACTCGCTTACCAACTAGATGTTATACCAGATCAATTCCCGGGCATACAACTCGAACAATCTAATGATAGTTTAAGCAATAAAACTTTTTATTTCAACGGACAAATAAGCGACGATTATGGTTTTAGTAAATTGCTGTTTGTAAGTTTCAACAAAAACACAAATGAACGCAAGATAGTACAAGTACCCATAGAGTTAAATAACAACTCACAGCGCTTCTTTTACTTATGGAAAATTGACGAAGTTCAGCTAGGCCAAGAAATTGAGTATTATTTTGAAGTGTATGATAACGACGGAGTAAATGGGGCGAAAAAAAGCAGAAGTAATATGATGAGCTACGCTGCACCTACTGAAAAACAGCTCGATAAATCTATCGATAAAAACAACGAAAACTTAAAAGATAAGTTGAAAGAGAGTTTAAAAAAATCGGAGCAAATTCAAAAAGAGGCTAAAAAATTAAACGAAAAACTAATCAATCAAAAAACCTTACGATACGAAGAGAAAAAACAAATACAAGAATTAATTAAAAAACAGAAATCCATAGAGCAAGAAATTACATCAATACAAGATGAGCTTAAGAAAAACAATCAACTTGAAAAAGATTTTAAACAATTTGATGAGAGTTTAATTCAGAAGAAAAAGCTCTTAGAAGAAATGTTTGAAAATGTGTTGGATGAGAAAACGAAGGAAATGATTAAAGAGCTTGAAAAGCTAATGGAGCAAAATCAGAAAGAACTTTCACAACAGCAACTAAAAGAGATGCAATTAGAAAACAGCGTGCTTGAAAAAGAAATGAATAGAATGCTCGAACAATTTAAGCAATTAGAATTTGAACAAAAACTAAATGAAAAAATAGACAAGTTAAACGAACTATCTAAAGAGCAAGAAAGACTATCAGAAGAATCTAAAAACAAAAATGCAAATAAAGATGAGCTCTTAAAAAAACAAGATGAGCTTAAAAAGGAAGCAGCACAAATTAAAGAAGAGCTAAAAGAATTAGATCAATTAAATAAAGAAATGGAAGATCCTGAAAATTTTAATTCGGAAGAAGAAGAAATGAAGGATATACAAAAGCAAATGGAGAAAAGTGAAGAGGAATTAAATAAAAACAACAAACAAAAAGCATCCGATGCGCAAAAAGATGCGGCAGAGAAATTGAAAAAGCTCGCTTCTAAAATGAAGAAGAACCAGATGGATGGGGACGCGGAGGAGCTCGACCTTAACATTCGTGCACTGCGACAAATTTTGGAAAACTTAGTTTCGGCATCTTTTAAACAAGAGGCCACCATGGAAAAACTAAAACGCACTTCCATTAACGACCCACAATATGTT
>JBILKW010000025.1:0-17574 GCA_044376465.1 Sphingobacteriales bacterium
CAGAGCATCCACCACCAGCAACTGCTACTCTTAAAAAGTAACTGTCGTCTAGCTTCGCCGATTCTTTTAAATCTGTGATTTTAGATTTCGCTTTGTCTGTTATGGTAATCATTTTGCTGAGTAGTTACTAATTAGTCCTTAGTCTTTAGACCGTCTAACGACTAAAGACTTAGGAACTAACATCTATTTGTATTAATGATGCGATTTCTCAGATTCTACTGGAGCCATTCCGTTTTTCACGCGGTAATCGTTGATTGCAGCCTTTATTGCATCCTCAGCTAAAACCGAACAGTGAATTTTTACTGGTGGCAATGCTAATTCTTCTACAATGTCCATGTTATCAATTTCCAATGCTTGGTCAATTGATTTGCCTTTTAACCACTCAGTAGCTAATGATGAGGAAGCAATTGCAGATCCGCAACCAAATGTTTTAAATTTTGCATCCTGGATTACGTTGTTTTCGTCTACTTCAATCTGTAAACGCATAACGTCTCCACACTCCGGTGCACCTACTAAACCTGTACCTACAGTGTTTTTACTTTTATCCAATGTCCCCACGTTACGTGGGTTGTTGTAATGATCAATTACTTTTTCTGAATATGCCATAATTTTAATGTGCTAATGTGTTAATATGCTAATTAGCTAATGGAGCTAATGTTGTACTTAATTATTTTTTTTCGATAATTCGAAATTTCGAATCTTCGATTAATGTTCCGCCCACTCCACAGAATCCAAGTCAATACCTTCTTTAAACATCTCCCACAATGGACTCATTTCTCTTAATTTAGTTACAGCAGTTTTGGTAACTTCAATTGCGTAATCTACTTCTTCATCAGTTGTAAATCTACCTAATCCGAAACGAATAGATGAATGAGCTAAGTCATCATTTAAGCCTAAATTTTTCAATACATATGAAGGTTCTAAGGAAGCCGATGTGCAAGCAGATCCAGAAGATACTGCTAAGTCTTTCATCGCCATCATTAATCCTTCGCCCTCTACGTATTTAAATGAAATGTTAGTTGTATGTGGCAAACGACTTTCCTTGTTGCCATTTACGTATGATTCCTCTAAGGCGCTCAATGCATTTTCTAATTTATCTCTTAAAGCTGATAAACGAATGGCATCTTTTTCCATGTCGAGCAACGCAATTTCAGCTGCTTTGCCCAAACCTACAATACCTGGTACGTTTAAGGTTCCTGAACGCATTCCACGCTCGTGTCCGCCACCGTCCATTTGTGCTGTAACTTTAACTCTTGGATTTTTTCTGCGCACATATAATACACCAACACCTTTAGGGCCGTACATTTTATGTCCGGAGAACGACATTAAATCGATTCCATCTGTTTCTACGTTTACTGGTATTTTACCCACTGCTTGAGTAGCATCTGTATGCAATAATACACCGTGTTTGCGGGCAATTTCTGATATTTTTTTGATGTGTTGAACTACACCAATCTCATTATTTCCATACATAATAGAAATGAGAATGGTTTTAGGAGTTATTGCAGCTTCAAGTTTGGCTAAATCAACCATACCATCAGCCTGAACATCTAGATAGGTAATCTCAGCACCTTGTTTTTCTAAATGATGGCAAGTATCTAAAATTGCTTTATGCTCAGTTGTTAAGGTAATTATGTGATTGCCTTTAGATTGATACATTTCGAACACTCCTTTAATCGCAAGATTGTTTGATTCTGTTGCTCCTGAGGTAAAGATGATTTCTTTTTCAGTGCATCCTATCAATTTGGAAATTTGTTCTCTTGCATAATCTACTGCTTCTTCTGCAACCCATCCAAATGGGTGGTTTCTGCTCGCAGCATTTCCAAATTTCTCTGTGAAATAAGGGATCATTGCTTCTAATACACGCGGGTCCATTGGTGTGGTGGCGTTATTGTCGAGATATATCGGAAGTTTTATCATTTTTATTTAGACTTTATATAAATTACATGCAAATATAGCCATTTTTATAAATTCAATGGCATTTTTTCATTTTTTTAATTCCTGATTTTCTCTATATAATTGGTATTTTTGACCATGAATAAAATTGAACACATCGGAATTGCGGTTAAAAACCTTGATTTATCAACAAGTATTTTTGAAAAATTGTTTGCTAGGAAATCATATAAACGTGAAGTAGTAGCATCTGAAGGAGTTTTAACAGAATTCTTTCAAATAGGCCCGAATAAAATAGAATTATTGGTTGCCACCAACCCGGAAAGTGCTGTCGCAAAATTTATTGATAAAAGAGGAGAGGGAATTCATCATATTGCATTTGATGTAAGTGATATATATGCTGAAATGGATAGATTAGAAGCAGAGGGCTTTACCTTAGTTAATAAGGTGCCCAAAAAAGGAGCCGATAACAAACTTGTTTGTTTTGTACATCCAAAAGATGCAAACGGCGTTTTAATTGAACTTTGCCAAGAAATTATAGCATAAGAAGTTGTTTTCGAATAAAAAAATGAAATTCATTTGCATTTTAAGCAATGCTTTTCTACATTTGCAATCCGAATTTTAAGAGAAGATGAAAGCAGAAATACATCCTAAGAATTATAGATTAGTCGTTTTCAAAGACTTATCTTGCGACTATTCATTTATGACACAGTCGGCAATCGAGACCAAAGACACTGTTGTTTGGGAAGATGGCAACGAATATCCACTGGTAAAATTAGAGATTTCACACAAATCTCATCCTTTTTATACCGGTAAATTGAAATTGGTTGATACAGCAGGTCGTATCGACAAGTTTAAAACTCGTTACGCAAAGAAATAATTTAAGCATACCTAATAATATGTTTTTGAAAGTCTGGCTCCAAGCCGGACTTTCTTATTTTACAAGCGTTGGTAATTTTCTCCTAAATATGTTCTTAAGCCTTCTATCTTTGCTAAATGAACATTATTTTATTCGACGACTCGAGTAGGGGGCTATTGTTACCCCTTACCTTTACCCGTCCGGTGGCAGAAATCCGAATCGGGATGCTCAGTATAAAAGAAAAATGGCGCTATTATTTCCCTTCGGCACACATTTCTTATTTAACGGAAAGTTATTTACAAGAGAAATTTCCTATTCAACAAGATCCTCAAACTATATGGATTAATGCATCTGCCATACCAAGTATTGAATTTAAAAATGCAATTCTTGGTTTAAAGCAAGGAGAGGCAATTCTTGATGATTCAAAAATTTTATTGAAAAATGCTGAAGCACTTGATTCAGAAACAACAGATACTCAAGTAAATTTTAGTTACGATTATTTGAATGCATTGCCACAAATTTTTTCTTGGAATGATAAAGAATGTCGCAAAGATTTTGATTTGTTAACTCAAGATAAAAAGTCGCTTCCATTAAATGCATCGAATACTTTAATAGGTAGCCCTGATCAACTATTTATTGAAGAAGGTGCAATTGTAAATGCATCTATCTTAAACACGAGTTCTGGTCCTATATACATTGCAAAAGATGCAGAGGTTATGGAAGGATGTATGATAAGAGGACCCTTTTATTTGGGAGAGTATTCGCAAACAAAAATGGGAACTAAAATTTACGGGGCTACCAGTATTGGGCAGCATTGTAAAGTTGGAGGTGAGTTGAATAATGTTGTAATATTTGCTTTCAGCAATAAGGCACACGACGGATTTTTGGGTAATGCAGTTATCGGAGAGTGGTGTAATATTGGTGCCGATAGTAATAATTCGAATCTTAAAAATAATTATGCTGAAGTAAAATTATGGAATTACCAAAGCAATAATTTTAGAAAAACAGGCCTCCAATTTTGTGGCTTAATTATGGGTGACCATGCGAAGTGCGGAATAAATACCATGTTTAATACAGGTACGGTAGTGGGAGTGGCGAGCAATGTTTTTGGTTCGGGTTTTCCGCGAAATTTTATACCTGATTTTTCTTGGGGTGGCGCACAAGGAATGGAAATATATCAATTAGAAAAAGTAGTAGAAGTAGCCTCAAAAGTATATGAACGTAGGGGTATGACATTTGATGAACTAGAAAAAAATATTTTGCTGAACATATTTGAATCAACAAAAAATTACAGAAAAAGTTATGAGTAGAAAGAATATTGTTGCAGGTAATTGGAAAATGAACAAAGATTATCTATTAGGTTTAGAATTAATTTCTGAAGCGGTATATATGATTAAGGATGAATTGCATCGTGAGGTAACAACCGTGTTTGCAACACCTTATATTCATTTATCATCCATCCAAAAATTAATCGCAACGGAAAGCAATTTTCATGTGGCTGCACAAAATTGTCATCATGAAAAAGCAGGGGCATATACAGGTGAAATATCTGCGGAGATGATTAAATCTGTTGGGGTTGAATATGTAATTATTGGTCATTCTGAACGCAGAGAATACCAACACGAAGACTCGAAACTATTGGCAAAAAAAGTTGACATCGCTTTGGAAAATAAGTTGATTCCAATTTTTTGTATAGGCGAAAAATTAGAAGAGAGAGAAAAGGAGATACATTTTAGTATGGTACAAAATCAGTTAGAAGAATCCTTATTTCATTTAACAAATGATCAAATAAAAAATATAGTGTTGGCATACGAACCAGTGTGGGCAATAGGTACAGGTAAAACTGCAAGTCCAGAGCAAGCACAAGAAATGCATGCATTTATACGAAGTGTAATGGCAGCAAAATTCAGTGAAGAAATTGCCGAAGGCATGAGTATTTTGTACGGAGGAAGTTGTAATCCTACGAACGCCAAATCATTGTTTTCTCAGAAAGATATTGATGGTGGACTAATAGGTGGAGCCTCCTTAAAATCAAGGGATTTCACAGACATTCATATTGCTTTTAACGAATTATAAAATGACAGGGAATTATATAGAATTAGTGTTTACAGTAGTTGGTGGGGAAGAATTTGTTTCGGATATTTTGACAAACGAATTGGCTGAAATTGGATTTGATTCCTTTGATCAGAATGAATTAGGATTTAGAGCATACATCCCTTCTCATTTATTTTCGGAAGAAAAAGTACAAGCAGCAATTGTTGATTATAAAGAGCAATTTACATTTGCATACGAAATAAACTTAATCCCATATAAAAATTGGAATGAAGTATGGGAAAGTAATTTTAAAGCAATAACCATAAAGGATGAACTTTATATTTATGCTGATTTTCATGAAAAGAAAGAGTATCCTTATCAAATAAAAATACACCCTAAAATGGCATTTGGTACTGGGCACCATGAAACCACATTCCAAATGGCAGAGGTAATGCTCGACATTGAGTTTACAGATCAGCGCGTACTCGACATGGGCTGTGGAACTGGTATCTTAGCTATTCTTGCACATCTAAAAGGAGCCAAACATATTACAGCAATTGATAACGATCCTATTGCTGCCGAAAGCTGTCAAGAAAATTCCTTGTTAAATAATATGAACGATGCCACTATTTTATGTGGCGATGCAAGCAATTTAAAAGGGATGGAGTTCGATATTATTCTAGCAAATATTAATAGAAATATTTTACTGAATGATATGGAATCTTACGCGAATTGCTTAGTAAATGATGGATTAATTTTGTTTAGTGGTTTTTATACAGAAGATTTAGAAATTATAAAAGAAAGTGCAGAACGCAACAATATGCATTATCAGCATCATCAACATAAAAATAATTGGGTAGTAGCAGCGTTTAAGAAGAGTGTTAATTAACAACAATGAAATTTATAAGTCTATTTATATTTACAATAGTTGGTTTATTATTATCGATAAATGCTTTTGCTCAACCAAAAAGTTTTAGCAATAATCCGGATAAATTTATAGATGAGCTAGACGCTTATTTTAGAGATACCAAGGCCGATGATGATACTAGGAGAGCACTATTTAATTTCAGTAAATTAATAAAGGCTCAAGTATATGATACGGAGCAATTAAATACCATTATTACTACAGCGAATAAAATGGCCGATCGTAAAATGAAGGCCGATCAAGAATATAAAGATTATTTAACAAGCTTGGTTGATATACAAAAATCTACTAAAGCGATAGATAACTTTAAAGCTGTACATGCAATTTTAGAAGCGAGTTTAAAAAAGAAAAATAGAGAAGCCGCATTATTTCTGACATTTACTTCACGTTTTTTTGATGGTAATATTTTGTACGAATCTAAATCTACGAAATGGTATATTCCTAATGATTCCTATGAGTTAAAAATGGATTCTATACCAGTTGTTAAAGTTTTGGGAAATATTGATATTACAGGAGAAGCGAGAGGAGATAAATCTATTATTTACCAAACAAGCGGAACCTATTATCCGACAAAAAAAATATGGCGTGGTAAGGGGGGAATGGTGAATTGGTCGCGTGCAGGATTAGATACAATTGTAGTATTTGCAAAACTTAAAAGCTATGCAATTGATTGTACTAAATCTGATTTTTATGCCGATTCTGTTCAATTTTTTCACACTAAACTTTTTAAAACTGCATTAATTGGAAAGTTGGAAGATCGACTTACTACGAATAATAAACCAGAGAATGCTACTTATCCGAAATTTGATTCGTATGAGAAGAAATACGAGATAAAAAATTTCTTTACTAATGTAGATTACCAAGGAGGATTTAGTATGGTAGGAAGTAAGCTATATGGTATTGGATCTGATGATGAGAAAGCAAGTATTATCATTTACAATAATGGAAAAGTTGTGCTAAGCACCTATTCTAATGCATATGTATTACAAGCAGATGAAATTGTTTCATACCCAGCTGAAGTTTCTATTTATTTACAGAAAGATTCTATTTACCACCCAGGTGTTGAGTTTAGGTTTAATGCCGGTAAACGTACCATGGTATTACTACGAAGAGATGTAGGTATTGGAAATGCGTCGTTTTATGATTCATACCATCAAATGACGTTTGAAGTGGAACGCATGGAGTGGAATATTGATAAACCTATTATTGAAATGGGAACCATAAAAGGCAGATTTCAAAAAGAATCTTATTTCGAATCAAAAAATTTCTATAAAGAAGAAAAGTTCAGAAAAATTGCAGGCATTCAAGAATACAATCCGCTTACCATTTTAAAAAGATTATCAACTCGTGAACGTTCTAAAATTATTAGTATATCAACCTATGCAAAAGAAGTTAAATTAAGAGAACAAGATGTATTAGGTTTACTAAGGTCATTGGTGGAGTACGGTTTTATTGGTATGAACGAGAATAAAGGCTTGATATATGTTAAAGAAAAAACCTTTAACTACATAAGTAACGAAGCAGGTAATTTAGATTATGATGTGATGCGATTTGGATCATTAGCAGATTCAAATATCAATGCATACTTAAACATCAATTCAAAAGATTTGGTAATACAAGGTATTGATCAAATCTTTTTAAGCGATTCGCAAAGTGTAAATATTCGTCCTTACCTAGGTAAAGTTATCATAAAGCAAAATAGAGACCTCGAATTTGGAGGTAAAGTACATGCCGGCACTCTTGATTTTTATGGAAAGAATTTTAGTTTTAGTTATAATAATTTCAAAATTTCAATGCCTAAGATTGATTCTTTGAAAATTAAAGTTTTAGGGAAACAAGATATAAATGGTTATAGGCAATTGCTCAGTTTAAAAACTGTATTAAGAGATATTAATGGAAATTTGTACATTGATGAGCCGAATAATAAATCGGGCTTGAAAAATTTTCCTCAATACCCGTATTTCGAATCTCTTGGGGAGTCCTATGTATATTATGATTATGCTTACATTCAAAACAGTGTTTATAGAAGGAGTGATTTTTGGTTTTTAGTTGAGCCATTTATAATTGATAGTTTAGATAACATTAGTTCAACAACAGGCTTAGCATTTCCAGGAACTATGCACTCAGGAGGGATTTTCCCCGACTACAAAGAGACCCTTACCTATCAACCAGATACATCATTAGGATATGTACACAAAACTCCAGCAGATGGATACCCAATGTATAAAGGGAAGGCAAGGTATTATAATACCATAAGTTTAAGTGATAAAGGATTTTATGGTTCGGGTAGAATTAATTATTTAGCTTCGGTTACACAATCGGATCGTTTTCTGTTTTTGCTAGATTCTACAAATGCTCCCATCCAAACTTTTGAATTGGAGGAAAAACCTAATCACCCTATGGCTATGTCGCGTAAGTCTTTCTTTCATTGGGAACCCTATGAAGATAGTATGTTTGTGGTAAGTAGGCTTATTCCAACGGAGTTGTATACGGGTAAAAATGATTTTACTGGAACTCTTATATATACGCCACAAAATTTAACGGGTGGAGGGAGATCACATATTCAAGGAGCTGATTTATTTTCGCAGCGATTTGTATTTAACAATTCTAACTTTGAAGCAGAGCATAGCATTGCGAAAATTTACGCAATAGATTCAACAAAGTTAGCAATTGAAGCGGGCGATGTAAAATCTAAAATTGACTTTGTTAAAAGAAGAGGCGATTTTGTTACTAATAATCCTGAGGAGCTGATTCAGTTTCCTTATAATTTATACGCAACGAGTTTGCCTGTATTTACATGGTTTTTCGATTTAAAGAAGATGGATTTCAGTATGCCAATTTCAGGTAAAAACAAGTATGAATTTATATCAATACATCCTTCTCAAGATTCTTTAAATTTTCAAGCAGAAAAAGCAACATATGATTTAGTTCGAGAAGATCTTAAAATCGATGGCGTACCAAGAGTTTTAGTGGCAGACGCAGAAATAAAACCCAAAGATCAACATGTAGAGATATATGGGAAAGCTATAATGCAGCGATTAGAAAACGCTGAGTTATTTGTTAATACAACAACAAGATTCCACAAATTATACAATGCAAAGGTTGATGTATTTGCTAAGAATAAATATGCCGCAAATGCTTACTATGATTATCGTACCAAGAAAGATACGCTAGCGCAAAAAATACATTTTAAAGAAACTAAAGTTGATACATCTTTACAAACATTTGCAAAAGGTGTAATTACAGATACCATGAATTTTTTACTTAATTCTAAGGTAAGATACAAAGGAGATGTTTACTTAAAAGCAGCAAATAGATTTTTAGATTATGATGGATTTATTAAAATGAATCATGAGAGTAAATTTATAAATTCACAATATTTTAGATATAAAGGTTTTGTTAATCCAGATACAGTAGCATTAAATCTTACAGACCCAAGAGATGAAAATAAAAATAGATTATATAGTGGAATACACATTGGTATTACGAACTACGAAGCTTATGGAACTTTTATAAGTAAAAAAATTGAACCGAATGATGTAGATGTAATTAATGTGGAGGGTAAATTAATTTACGACGAGAAAGCTAAATTATTTAAAATTGGTGAGGATGATAAATTGTTTAACAATGCCATGAAAGGTAATTATATGACTTTTGATGATAAGAAAGAATTCTTATATGCAGAAGGTTTATTGAATTTAGGGGTAGACTTTGACGATAAATTGATTATAAAAACCGCAGGTAATGTTAGTAATAGAATAGAGAGCGGTAAGGTTGAACTAGATTTAGTGGCAAGTTTAGATTTTCAATTTTTACCTGATGCCACAGAAATTATGATGAGGCTAATAGATTTAAACGGCTTTGATGTAAATGGTGATAATAAAGAACTTCCGGTATTTGAAAAAGGAATGTATGAACTGTTTCCAGAGAAGGATGTGAGTAGTTTGCTAGAAGACGTTAAGCAAATGGGAATTTATAAATTACCAAAATCAATGGAAAAAGGTTTTGTAATTTCTGGTGTGAAATTAGCATGGGATCAACAAAAAAGATCATGGCGATCAGTAAATAATAAAATTAGCATCATGAATGTGTTCGATAAACAAGTGAACAAAGAATTTAAAGGATACATGGAAGTAGTAAGAAAACGAAGCGGTAACATTGTGAATATCTATTTTGAAGTGGGCAACGATTGGTTTTTTTATACTTTCCGTCAAGGGCAAATGGAAGCCATATCCTCTGATGATGTATTTAATAAAGTGTTAACGGAAAAAACTAAAGGTAGCACACCGTATAGCATATCGGCTGTAAAAAGAAAAATAGACTTTGTAAGAAGTTTCCAAAATTAATAAGCATGAACGTACATTTTATATCAATAGGTGGAAGCGCGATGCATAATTTAGCATTAGCTTTGAAAGAGAAAAATTATCAAATCACTGGATCTGATGATGAAATTGTAGAGCCCTCTAAGTCACGTTTAGCGAATGCGGGTTTGTTGCCAGAGGAAATGGGATGGTTTCCTGCTAAAATAACCAGAGATTTGGATGCAGTAATACTTGGCATGCATGCTCGTGCTGATAATCCTGAATTATTAAAAGCAAAAGAACTTGATCTACCAATATATTCATATCCTGAGTATTTATATGAACAAAGTAAAAATAAAACGAGGGTAGTTGTAGGAGGCAGCCATGGTAAAACTTCAATCACAGCAATGATTTTACATGTGTTACACTATGCAAATATGAATATAGATTACATGGTAGGTGCTCAATTAACCGGCTTCAATACCATGGTGAAGTTAACAGAAGAGGCCAAGGTGATGGTATTAGAAGGTGATGAGTATTTGTCCTCACCGATCGATAGACGACCGAAGTTTCATTTATACAAGGGAAATATTGCCATACTAAGCGGTATTGCTTGGGATCATATAAACGTGTTTCCGACGTTTGAAAATTATTTAGAGCAGTTTAGCATTTTTATAGATACACTTGAACCCAATGCTACCTTAATATATTGTAATATGGATACCGATTTATATAAGTTGGTAGAAGCGCATCCCAGAAAAGACATTACAAAAATTGGATACACCTCACATCAACACATACAAAAAGATGGAGAAACGTATTTAACTGTGAATGGTGCAGAAATCCCCTTATTAATTTTTGGTGAACATAACATGCAAAATTTACAAGCAGCTTATGAGGTTTGTAAATGTTTAGGCTTGAATGATGAAGAATTTTATGAAGCCATACAAAGTTTTAAAGGAGCAGCAAAACGCTTGGAGTTAGTTGCAAAACAACATAATGCCAGAGTATTTAAAGATTTTGCACACTCTCCTTCAAAATTAAAAGCAACCATACAAGCCGTAAAGCAACAGTTTGGAACTCAAGAATTGGTAGCCTGCATGGAATTGCACACCTTTAGCAGCTTAAACAAAGAGTTTTTGCAAGAATACAAGAGCAGTATGGACTTAGCCGATGTGGCAATTGTTTATTATAATCCGCATACAATTGAACATAAACGCCTCGAAAATATCAGTGTAGAGGAAGTAAAAGAGGCATTTTCAAAAGAAGACATCTTAATTTTTAAGGAATCGAAGGCTTTAAAAACGTATCTTGAAAGCAGGAATTGGAAAGAAACAAACCTATTGCTCATGAGTTCAGGGAATTACGATGGAATAGATGTGGATTTATTTGCAAAAGAACTTCTTCACAAGCATTGAAAAAATTATACACACATCGTAATACAATGCGCTATAAATTTATATTTGCATATTAAGCAAAATAATGGCTAATAAGTTAAGATCACAAGTAGCAGTACCTTCTGAGGAAGTAGAAGAGGAGTTGGTGGAAAAGCCAAGTTCTAAAACTAAAGAAAAGAGTACTGTAAAAAAGGAAAAGAAACAGAGTGAACTCAATGAGAGGAAAGCAATAGATACACGTTTCATTAAAGTTACGGGTTTATTATTGTTGCTCATCTCCTTGTATTTGTTTGTAGCTTTTTTCTCGTATTTATTTACCTGGAAAGACGATCAGAGCATTGTATCTGCAGCAAGGTTGGGTATTATTTTTGATGCTGCAAATCATAAGGTTGAGAATTGGTTAGGCATTTTAGGTGCAATGGTATCTCATGTATTTATGTTTCGTTGGTTTGGGCTATCTTCTTTTTTAATTTCCTTTGGATGTTTTCTAGTAGGTTACCGTTTACTTTTTAAAGTAAGCATTATGAAGCTAAGCAAAACCTTAGCATACTCTTTATTCTTTTTGTTATTTATTTCTATTGCCATAGCCTTTATTATAAGCTTCATAAAAACGGATATGTATTTTTTGGCTGGCGCCTATGGTATACAAATGAATGGTTGGTTTAACAATGTGCTAGGAAAAACAGGAACTGCTGGCTTATTAATATTTGCAGGGCTAACATGCATGGTAATTGCCTATAATTTAGAGTTCAAATCGCCCATAAAATCTGAAGAACAACGAGCTGCTGAGAAAACATTGTTGGAAGATGAGTTAATACCAGTGGAGGCAAACCGTAAACCTGAAATTGCTAGTTCCCCAGAGTTTGAAGCAAAACCTAAATCATTTGAATTGCCATTGAGAGATCAACCTTTAGAGGATGAACGCATGCCAACGCTTAAAAATCAATTAAGAGCGGATAATATTGCAGCAGAGGAAGAAGAACCGATTGAAATTGCAGAAGAAGAATTAGTTGACAACTACCAAGATGCATTACCCATCGAGGAGTTTGTTACGCACAAGACCTTATTGAATGCAGAAGAAGACGGTTTTGAAAAAGTTGAGTTTGTAAAATCAGAAAGCAGTGTTCAAGATTTAACGCTAGAAATGGCAGAACCAGAAGTTGAGGAACATACGGTGGTAGCCACTACAAATACTGGTGAAATTACTGCAGAAGATTTAGTGCGCGAACTTGGAGAGTACGACCCAACCCTCGACCTATCGTCTTACAAATACCCACCTTTAGAATTATTAGAAAACTATGGAAGCTCTAAAATACCAGTAAATACTGATGAGTTGGAGCGTAACAAAAATAGAATCGTAGAAACCCTAGGCCATTATAATATCGATATTGCTAAAATTAAAGCAACCATTGGGCCTACGGTTACGCTATACGAAATTGTTCCGGCAGCCGGCGTTCGTATTTCTAAAATTAAAAATTTAGAAGACGATATTGCCCTCAGTTTATCAGCATTAGGCATACGTATTATTGCTCCTATACCGGGTAAAGGAACCATTGGTATTGAAGTACCTAACCAAACGCCAGAAATGGTTTCGATGCGTTCTGTTTTGGCTTCGGAGAAATACCAATTGGCGCAAATGGATTTACCAATCGCTTTAGGTAAAACCATTTCAAACGAAGTATTTGTTGCCGATTTGGCTAAGATGCCTCATTTATTAATGGCGGGTGCTACAGGCCAAGGAAAGTCTGTTGGAATTAATGCACTATTAGTTTCTTTATTATACAAAAAACACCCATCGCAAATAAAATTTGTAATGGTAGATCCGAAGAAAGTGGAGTTAACGTTATTTAGAAAAATTGAACGCCATTTTTTAGCAAAATTACCCGGTGATGGCGAAGCCATAATTACCGATACAAAAAAGGTTATACATACGCTTAATTCATTATGTATTGAAATGGATCAACGTTATGAATTATTAAAAGAGGCACATGTTAGAAACCTTAAAGAATATAACGCAAAATTTATTGCACGTAAATTAAATCCGAACGATGGTCACCGTTACATGCCATTTATAGTATTGGTGATTGATGAATTTGCTGATTTAATGATGACCGCAGGTAAAGAAATAGAAACACCAATAGCACGTTTAGCTCAATTAGCCAGAGCCATTGGAATACATTTAGTAATAGCCACACAAAGACCTTCGGTAAATGTTATTACAGGAACCATTAAAGCAAACTTCCCAGCAAGATTAGCATTTAGAGTAAGTTCAAAAATAGATTCTAGAACTATTTTGGATGCAGGTGGGGCGGAACAATTAATTGGAAGAGGCGACATGTTATTATCGTTAGGTAGTGATATTATTCGTTTGCAATGTGCTTTTGTTGATACTCCAGAAGTTGAGAAAGTAACCGATTTTATAGGTGAGCAAAGAGCTTACCATAGTGCTCATATTTTACCAGAGTATGTTGATGAAAATGGGGAGGGATCCGGTGCTAAAGAGATGGACCTAAATGAGAGAGATGCTTTATTTGAGGATGCAGCACGATTGATAGTATTGCATCAACAAGGTTCCACTTCTTTGATTCAACGTAAATTGAAATTAGGATACAATAGAGCGGGTAGAATTATAGATCAGTTAGAAGCTTTTGGAATTGTGGGTTCTTTTGAAGGGTCTAAGGCTAGAGAAGTACTCATTAAAGATGAATACCATTTGGAACAACATTTGAACGCATTGCTCAGAACTGGGAGCGTGGACTAGGGAGTGTAAAGTAATTTAACTGATAAATGAAAGAAATGAAGAATATTGGATTAATTGTTTTAGGATTGTTTTTATTTCAAGCGGTATATGCTCAAGGAGATAAAAAAGCAAAAGAGATATTAACAGGTACATCTGCAAAGTACAAATCATATAAATCAATGCGGGCGGAGTTTTCATATACATTAGAAAATCCACAAGCAAAAATTAAAGAAACTCAGGTGGGAAATATAATTTTATCGGGGGCTAAATACCGTTTAAATATTGCAGGGCAAGAAATAATTAGCGATGCAAAAACCATTTGGACTTACATGAAAGAAGCTAAAGAAGTGCAGGTAAACGATGTAGATCCGAGTGCAGAAGGTATAAAACCATCAGAAATATTTACCATGTACGAGAAAGGATTTTTGTATAAATTTATTGATGAAAAAAATGTAGGAGGTAAACTGGTTCAAAATTTAGAGCTTACCCCAACAGATAAAACTAAAGAGTTTTTTAAAATAAAACTAACCATAGATAAAGCAACAAAGCAAATTGTTAAAAGTATAATTTTTGACAAAAATGGGAATCGATATACATACGCGATTAAAACCTTTACCCCAAATTTTGCAGTAAACGCTAATACTTTTATGTTTGATATTAAAAAATACCCAGGTGTAGAGGTTGTAGATTTAAGATAAGAATATGAAAATTTCGCAAAGTACATTAGATAAAATTGAAGAATTATTTAAAACATTGCAATTTAAAGTTAGGTATGAAAAAGGGAATTTTAAACCCGGATCTTGCTTAATCCTTGAAGCTAAGGTTGTAGTGGTAAATAAGTTCGCCACGATGGATGTAAAAATTGCAGCCTTGTCTGAAATTCTTCAACAAATTAGTATTGATGAAACTTTACTCAACGAAAATCAATTAAAATTTTTACAAAGCATACGTAATTAATATTGAGTTTTGAAAATCACATTCATAGGTACTGGAACTTCGCAAGGGGTGCCTGTTATTGCATGTAAATGCAAGGTATGCTCTTCTCCCGATTATCAAAATAATAGATTACGTACTTCTGTGATGGTAGAAATAAACAACAAAGTATTTGTAATTGATACCGGCCCAGATTTCAGGATCCAAATGTTACGCGAAGAAGTAAACCAATTAGATGCCATCCTTTTTACACACGAACATAAAGACCACGTTGCAGGTTTAGACGATGTAAGAGCCTTTAATTTTAAGCACGATAAAGAAATTGATGTATATGCAGAACAACGCGTACAGGCTGCTTTAAAAAACGAATTTTCTTATATTTTCTCCGGACATAATTACCCAGGCATACCCAGGGTTGTGTTACACGATATACCTAATGAACTTATTAATATTCAAGGCATAGAAGTACTTCCCATAAGAGTAATGCATTATAAACTCCCAGTATACGGTTTTCGCATCGGCAATTTTAGTTACATAACTGATGCAAAAACAATAAGTGATGAGGAAAAATTAAAGTTAAGAGGAAGCAAAATTTTAGTGTTAAATGCATTGCGCAAAGAAGAACATTTATCGCATTTCACGCTTAATGAAGCAATATCTCTGGCACAAGAAATAGGTGCTGAAAGCACGTATTTTACACATATTTCCCATCAGTTAGGATTGCATGATGAGGTTCAAGCTTCGTTACCAGAAGGGATGTTTTTAGCGTATGATGGACTAAAGCTCGTGTGCTCATAAGTAAATGAGTTCGCGAATTCGATAGTTCGCAAATTCGATAGTTCGCAAATTCGATTTCGTTTTTTTTGGGTTGAAAAACAGGCTATAAGGCATTTTTTTTAGTTTTTTCTTGACAACTATTCTAAAAACTCTATATTTGCAGTCCACAATACAGAAAAGCGAAAGTAGCTCAGTTGGTAGAGCACGACCTTGCCAAGGTCGGGGTCGCGAGTTCGAATCTCGTCTTTCGCTCAACCTTCCGCCTCTCGAAAGAGAGGATTTTTTTTTAGAAGCTGCCTAGGTGGTGGAACTGGTAGACACGCAGGACTTAAAATCCTGTGACCCTTACAGGTCGTGCGGGTTCGATTCCCGCCCTAGGTACAATGGCAAAGCCGCAAATAGTATTACTGTTTGCGGCTTTTTTTTAGCAAACTCATGATTCATATTATATTCTGTCATTTTAATATAGAATTACCATTCTACTATTCGACCTTTCGACATTTCTACCTTTCGAATTCAATAACTTTCGAATTCACCACCTTTCGAAAGTAACTATTGTTACCAATTCTAAAATAAGCAGCCTATACCTTTGTAACATCAAATAAAAATATATAAAATGAAAACAATTAAAGTTGATGTACGCAGTATAGAAGAATGGGAATACGATGGTCATGCTCAGTGCTCGATAAACATACCACTCGACCAAATTCCAATGAAATTGCAAGATTTGATGCAATACGAAGAAGTAGATTTTGTATGCCGAAGCGGTGGAAGAGCAGGTATAGCTCAAAGCCTTTTAAGCAATGCAGGCCACACGAATGTACAAAACCTCGGCCCATGGCAAACGCTAGTTTGCTAGTGTGCTAATGCTAGTGTGCTAATATGCTAGTGTGCTAATGGGTGCTATTTACCCAATTCGTACAATTGACTTGTACTAGCACACTAACTCACTAACTCACTAGCATACTAGCACACTAACTCTGTAAAATCCCCTTTACAATTACAAAAATCCAGGAAATAAACGTAGGAAACTTTGCTAATGCAAAAAGTTTCTATAGTTTTGCGCACGATTGAACACAAATTCAGAAGTGGAACTACAAGAACGTATATTACTTAAAGGAGATGAACTCTTCCGCCGTTTTGGAATTAGGAGCATCACGATGGATGATATAGCCAAACAACTTGGAGTTTCAAAAAAGACTATCTATTTGCATTACCCAGATAAAGACGAGTTGGTAATTGCTATTACCAAGCTTAACATTAGTCGCCATTTTAACGAAGTGGAAAAATGTTGTGGCCCTGCGAGTATAAATGCCATTGCAGAAATGTTCGCTGTTAACAACTCCGTTGGCGAAATGATTCGAAGTTTTAATCCGATTATGTTTTACGATTTACAAAAATACCATCCAAAGGCGTGGCTGGCATTCAGAGAATTTCGTAATTTATATGTACTCGCAAAAATTGTCGAAAATATTCACCGCGGAATTACCGAAGGGTATTATAGAACCGATTTGAATATTGAAATTCTATCGAGAATGAGAATTGAGCAAGTTGACATGACATTTAACTACGATATTTACCCGCCAAGCATATTTCAATTTGATAAAGTAATGGAAGAGCTGACTTTTCATTTTTTATATGGTTTGGTCAATCAAAAAGGATTTGAATTAATAAATCAATATAAAAACTCCACAGTATAAATTATGTATACATTA
>JBILKW010000026.1:0-17490 GCA_044376465.1 Sphingobacteriales bacterium
TATTACACTCCGACTGGAAGATGTATACAAAAACCTTATAACATGGCTAAAGAGGAGTATTTGAGCGATGTGCGAAACAGATATGTACATGGAGAACTTGGAAATGCCGACAGTGTGCTTACAAAAGGCGATAAAGCATATAAAACTCCAGCGGGCAAGATTGTATATGGAGGTGGGGGGATTTATCCTGATGTTTACATACCAATCGATACCAACGACTACTCACTCTTTTACGCTAGAATAGTATCTGAAGGGGTTTTATCAGAATTTATTTATACCTGGACAGATAAACATAAAAATAAGTTGAAAACCATAAAAAGCTTAGATCGATTTATGTCTGATTTTAAAGTTGAAAAAGCAATGTTGGAAGAATTAATAGCTATAGCGGGCAAAAAAGGCATTCATTCAACTATGGTCGATTTGAAAAAATCCTCATCATCTATTAAAATACAGATCAAAGCATTAATTGCCAGACAATATTTTGGAAATATGGGATATTATCGAGTTCAGCAAGAGCTAGATAGAGGCTTATTAAAGTCGATAGACTTGTTAAAAGCAAACTAAGCAGAAATTTTGGGACAAAAAAAAAGCCTCACAATTAGGAGGCTTTAATTTCTTTTGAGTAAAGATTACTGAGCAACTTCTGCAGCTGTAGTATCTACAACAGCTGAAGAATCAGCAGCCATAGAAGCAGCGTTTGAAATTGAATCAGCTTGAGCAGCAGCAATTGAATCAGCCATAGCTTTTTCTTTAGCAGCTTTTTGCTCAGCACTTTCTCCACATGCAACGAATCCAAAGATACCTGCAGTTAACAATAAAACTAATACTTTTTTCATTTTTGGTTATAAGATTTTAAAACGCAGCAAAGGTAAAATAAAAAACGCAATTGTAAAGAAATATTTTTCAAATATTTCAAAATGAGCCTATTTCTGCCTCAAATAAATGCTAATTGGCACCCCAGAAAAATCGAAATTTTCTCTTAACTTGTTCTCTAAGAAGCGTTTATAAGGTTCTTTCACATATTGTGGTAAATTACAGAAAAAAGCAAAGGCTGGCGACTTCCCTGGCAATTGAGTCACGTATTTGATCTTAACATACTTCCCTTTTAAACTTGGTGGAGGGGTTGCTTGAATAATTTCGAGCATCACATCGTTCAGTTTTGAGGTAGAAATATGTTTCGTTTTGTTAATGTAAACTTCGTTAGCTGTTTCAATTGCCTTAAAAACTCTTTGTTTGGTTAACGCTGAGGTGAAAATAATAGGAACATCAACAAATGGAGCCATTTTTTCTTTTATACGATCTTCGAAAGCCTTACTTGTTTTGTGGTCTTTTTCTACTAAATCCCATTTGTTAACTAGCACTACTACTCCTTTATGGTTTTTTTCAATAAGGTTAAATATGTTGATGTCTTGCGATTCCATGCCTTCGGTAGCATCTATCATTAGAATACACACATCAGCTTTTTCTAAGGCTTTTATGGTACGCATAACCGAATAAAACTCAATATTTTCGTTTACTTTGGTTTTTTTACGCAATCCGGCTGTGTCAATTAACATAAAATGATGGCCGAATTGGTTGTATTCAATTTCGATAGAATCTCGAGTGGTTCCAGCTATTGGAGTAACGATATTTCTATCGCGGCCAAGCAAAGCGTTAATAATTGATGATTTACCTACGTTAGGGCGCCCTAGGAAGGCGTAAGTGGGCAAAGTAGAGGGTTCTTCGAATTCTTCTTCAAAGTGCTTCACAACCTCATCTAATAGCTCCCCAGTGCCACTGCCCGTTATTGATGATATACAAAACAGCTCGCCTAATCCGAAAGAATAGAAAACCGATGCTTCAGGAATTAGGTTGTTATTGTCTACTTTATTGGCTACTACAAAAACTGGCTTTTTTGATCTTCGCAACATAGTAGCAATTTCATCGTCAAGATCAGTGATCCCTGTTTTCACGTCCACCATAAAAATAATCACACTTGCTTCTTCAATAGCAATAATTACTTGTTCGCGGATGGCAGCTTCAAATTGATCTTCAGAATTTGCTACATACCCACCGGTATCGATAATGGTGAATTTTTTCCCAATCCACTCAGCCGTTTCATAATGGCGATCGCGGGTTACTCCACTAAAATCGTCGACTATGGCCTTGCGGCTTTCTGATAGTCGGTTAAAGAGGGTCGATTTCCCTACGTTTGGTCGCCCTACTATGGCTACTATATTACTCATAATTTCTTCTTATACGGGTTACTACTGATCGTAACCAAATCTTTTTAAATAATTTTTCTTATTTCTCCAGTCACTCACCACTTTCACAAAAAGCTCTAAAAATACTTTCTTACCTACAAACTCTTCGATAGATTTTCTAGATTCTGTTCCTGTTTTTTTAATTGATTCTCCTCTGTGGCCAAGAATAATTGCTTTTTGCGACTCTCTTTCAACAATTATTTCAGCTTGAATTTTTACAATGTGTTCTTCTTCTTTGAATGACGTAACCACCACTTCAGTACTATATGGAATTTCTTTTTGATAGAACATTAAGATTTTTTCACGAATCATTTCTGAAACAATGAAACGCTCTGTTCTATCTGTATATGAATCATCTTTAGGATAGTAAGCCGGATGTTCGGGCAAGCTCTTAATGATGTATTCGAATATTTCTTTTACTTGAAATTCATGTAAGGCCGAAGCTGCAAAAATAGCAACAGGGTTTAAAGTGTTTTTCCAATATTCTATTTTCTCTATTATTTCTTCTTGCTTGGCTTGATCTACTTTATTGATGACGACTACAATAGGCGAAAGGCAGTGTTCAATGGACTTTATGACTTCTTCCTCATCGTGTTTTTCATGTATATCTGTAACAAGTAGAACCAAATCGGCATCAGTTAGTGAGCCATAAACGGCACTCATCATAGATTCGTGTAAGCCATATAGAGGTTTAATAATGCCAGGTGTATCCGAAAAAACCACTTGATAATCTTCATCATTCATGATGCCCAATATTCTATGGCGTGTTGTTTGGGCTTTTGGGGTGATGATTGACAACTTTTCACCAAGCAAAGCATTCAATAGAGTAGATTTACCAGCATTAGGCTTACCTATAATTGACACAAAACCAGCCTTATGACTCATAATATTGAAAATAATTTGGATTGCAAAGAAACGAATTATATCTTTGCAATCCAATTAAAAATGGACCTTGTGTTCATTATTAATGGTTGAAAGTGCGGGATGGAGCAGTTGGTAGCTCGTCGGGCTCATAACCCGAAGGTCGTAGGTTCGAGTCCTGCTCCCGCTACCTAAAATTAATAGCTAATTAGCCTGGTGTTAATTAGCTATTATCCATTTTACTAGTGAGGGAAATTCAGTTCTCCAAAAAATCTCATTGTGCTGCCCATTTTTTATCTTCCTTGATATTATCTCCTTCTTACCATTTCTTTTTAACAATTCTGAAATTTCTTCCATGTTGTCTGTATATTTCTTCCCCTCTAATTCACCCGCAATCATGTAAACATTTCCTTTCCAATCCTTTCTTGAATTTGCATTGATCTCTTTTTTTAACGCCTCCATATTCGTCCAAAATGCCGGCGAAAATACTCCTGCACTTCCAAAAACATCTGGATATCGCATTATTGCGTATAAAGAAATTAAGCCACCCATACTACTGCCAGATATACTCGTATTTCTACTGTCTTTTTTAGTCCTGTAAACACTGTCTATATATGGCTTCAAATCATATACTAAACTTTCTAAATACTCTGTTCCACTACCCTTCACATCCCATACATTTACCTCATCAGGCTTTACCTTAAAATCATACGGGCTGTATTCCGATAGTCGATCACTTAACCCATTATCAATTCCTACAATAATTAAATCTAAATTCAATTTCTTAGTCATCGTATCCAGGCATTCATCAACTCCCCATTCACCAAAAGGTCCCGTTAATTCATCAAACAAATTTTGTCCATCATGCATATACATTACTGCATATTTTTTTGTAGATGTTAAATAATCTGATGGCGTGTAAACCCATATTCTTCTGGTTTTCCCGAGTTTACGTAAAGGGAAATTATCTGAAATTATTTCTACATTTTTACTAGCTGTACTCTGTCTAGGAACATTCGCAAACTCATCTTTCCATCTATTTATCTTAATTATAATAGTGGTGTCTTTTTTTATTTTTGATGTCTCAATAATTCTATTAGAAATATCTTTCCCCTTTTCATCACTCTCAACCAACTCCCAAGCACCTTTAGTTATTTTAAAAGATACAAGTTCTATAGTAGGCACCTCAAATCTTAACTCATAAAAACCTAAGGTATCTTTTACAAATTGATATTTTTTTGCTGATGGATTCCATCCATTCAAATTAGAAGCAAAAAAATAGTTATTAGTAGAATTTTCTTTAGGTAATACTAATCGCAATGTAATTGTATGCTTTGCAAACGCTATAGTAGCAAAAAAAGAAAATATATAAAATAATGTAAATTTCTTCATATTTAATTATTCTGCAATTTTTATAACGCTAATCTTTCAACTAGCTATGCATTACCTAACTACTAAAGACTAATTTCTAAAGACTATATTACCATTGCAACTAACTTCCCCTCTTCCAACACAGGAATTGTTTTGCAAATATTTTGCTTCAAACAAAACTGAATATCATCTTCGATATTAAGCTCCTTTAATCGCTGGCTATGCGACGATTTGTATAGATATTCACGAAGATTCTCCTTTGCCAATAAATACATATCTTCAGCAGCAATAGCTGCATCGCAATAGTGATTAAAATTATTTTTTAATTTATGAACTACAGCGCCAGCAAATAAAGTATCTTCTAAATTAAATTTATTTTTCCAACCTGAACACAATAACAAAACATCTTGGTTCTGTTTGGCTAACCACTCGCATAAACTATCTAAATTTAAAAAAGACCCAATTATTATTTTATCTGCTGCTTTAGCTTGTTGTATAGCATGAGTACCGTTAGTGGTGGTAAGTACTACTTTTTTTTGAGCTACTTTTTCTTTTGTATAACTAAAAGGAGAATTGCCAAAATGAAATCCATTTACTACTTCTCCATTTCTCTCTGCCGCTAATAAATATCCTTGCCCTTCATAACTTTTACACTCATCTACACTTGCAACTGGTACAATTTCCGTAGCACCATTTTCTATTCCATAACATATAGAAGAAGTTGCTCTGAAAATGTCAATAACCACTACTATTCTCCCTTCTATCTTGTAGCTGGGAATTAAAACTGGACTTAAACATACCTCAATTTCTCTACTCATCTTATCCTTTGTAAAATGGGTATTTCACAATTTTGGCTCTTACTTTTTGATCTCTAATTGAAATATAAATTTCAGCATTTTCTTTAGCTAATTCTGTTTTTATATATCCCATACCAATTGCTTTTTGTAAAGATGGTGATTGAGTTCCAGACGTAACAATTCCTATCTCTCCCCCATTTTCATCTACAATTTTATAATCGTGCCTTGGTATTCCTCTATCAATCATTTCAAACCCGACTAATTTCCTTGCAACTCCGGCTTCTTTTTGTGCTTGTAAATTTTTAGAGTTTGTAAACTCTTTACTAAATTTTGTTATCCATCCTAGTCCCGCTTCAATTGGCGAAGTAGAATCGTTGATATCGTTCCCATACAAACAAAAACCCATTTCCAATCTAAGCGTATCTCTAGCGCCTAAACCAATAGGTTTAATTCCAAATTCTGCACCCGCTTCAAAAATTGCATTCCATATTTTTTCTGCATTTTGATTTTCAAAATATATTTCAAATCCACCAGCACCTGTGTAGCCTGTTGCGGAAATTAGTACATTTTCGATACCAGCAAAAATTCCTTTCTTAAAGGAATAATATTCCATTTCAAACAGATTAATATCTGTAAGTTTTTGTAAAGCCTCAATTGATTTTGGGCCTTGTACCGCTAATAGAGAAGTTTTGTCTGAGATGTTATGCATCTCAACACCTTTAGTATTATATTTTTGTATCCAATTCCAATCTTTCTCTATATTCGAAGCATTGACCACTAACATATAGGACTTCTCATCCATCCTATACACCAACAAATCATCTACAATTCCGCCTTCTTCATTCGGTAAACATGAGTATTGAACCTTTCCGTCTATTAATTTTGAAGCATCGTTAGAACATACTCGTTGAATTAAGTCTAATGCATGTTCACCTTTAAGTATAAATTCGCCCATATGAGAAACATCAAATACACCTACAGATTTTCTGACTGTTTCGTGTTCCATATTAATCCCCTCATACTGAACAGGCATGTTATATCCTGCAAACGGAACCATTTTAGCCCCTAATTTAGTATGTACCGACGTTAATGCTGTATTCTTCATATTATCAAATAAGTGCCAAAAGTACAAAAAAAATCCGTGCTATTCTCCGGTAAAATCCATTTTCAATTGCTTGGGTAGCAATGTAAATGTTGCCCGATGGTGAACACAGGCTCCGTATTTAGCGATTGCATCTCGGTGATCTTTCGTAGGATATCCTTTATTTTTATGCCATTTGTATTCGGGGAAATCCAAGCCGATCTTTTCCATATACTCATCTCTGTAGGTTTTTGCTAGAATAGAGGCTGCTGCAATCGACATAAATTTGGCGTCGCCTTTAATTATGCAATGATGATTTATATGAGGGTAAGCCTTAAATCTATTGCCATCAATTAATAATAATTCAGGGCTAATCGCTAATTGATCAATGGCTCTGTGCATGGCTTTAAAGGATGCGTTTAATATATTTATCTCGTCTATTTCTACTGCAGTACAAATACCTACGGCATAAGCTAATGCTTGTTTCTCAACCACTTCCCTCAATAATAATCTATTATTTTCAGTTAATTGTTTGGAGTCATTCAACAATTCATGCTCAAAATCTTTAGGTAAAATAACAGCTGCAGCAAACACCGGCCCCGCTAAACAGCCCCTACCTGCTTCATCACAGCCCGCCTCTATTAGATTTTGTTGATATACTTTTTCTAACATTTCACAAATTTATTATAATACATCGGTTTATAGAATTCCTTTTTGATATTGCTCCTTTATCGGATTTGCTGTATGTTTGAACATTGCAAAACCTATAAATATGTCATACAAATACAGACAAGTTTTATATCAAGATTATTATCAGAATCAATCTGGTCGTCATTTTCAATTGCAAATTGAAGATAAAATGAATCGCGATGAACAACTTTTTCGTGCAGAAATATTACCCTTTATTCCTAAAAACAAAGACATTAAATTACTTGATATTGGCTGTGGTTTTGGCTCCCTAATTAACTTATTCAAAAAAGAAGGATACTCAACCTTAAAAGGCATAGATCTTAGCGAAAGCCAAGTTAAAATTGCACATGATTTTGGCATGATAAATGAAATTGAGTCAACAGATATTTCAACTTATTTGGCTGATAAAGAAAATTATTTTGATGTGATAACCGGCATAGATATTATTGAACATTTTAGCAAAGATGAATTAATAGAATTATTAAACACCATAAAAAAATCACTAAGATCAGGTGGAATTGCAATTTTTAGAACACCAAATATCGATGCCCCTTTCGCAACAGTTTTCGCAAATGGCGACTTTACGCATGAAAATTATATGAACAGCTCTTCTGCTACTCAATTATGCTTGAGCATGGGCTTCACAAATATCGAAGTACGTTCATCGCATTTGCGGGTTGAAGGTTTCTTAAAAGAAATAATCAGGGTAATTACTTGGGCAATCATTTCAGCAACTATTAAACTAGTACTTTTTGCCAGCGCTAGAAGTTCAAAAAATGTTATACTAAGTCCAAATATGATTATTAAAGTTCAACGCCCCTAACCGCAGTACATTGAAGATAGGTATTAATACACGTTTTTTAATTGAAAATAAACTCGAAGGTATTGGATGGTTCACATTCGAAACATTAAAACGAATTTGCATTGATCATCCAGAACACGAATTTTATTTTTTCTTTGATCGATCATTTCCGAAAGAATTTATATTTTCAAATAACATAAAACCAGTAACCCTTTTTCCACCCGCTCGCCACCCCTTTTTGTATTATTTATTTTTTGAATTTGCTATTCCAAACGCTATTAAGAAATATAAAATTGATTATTTTATTTCTACGGATGGATTTATACCTACAAACCCTAGCGTACCTTGCCTTTCCGTTATACATGATATAAATTTTGAACACAGACCTGACGATTTACCACTTCTAACAAAATTATATTATAAGTACTTCTTTCCAATTTTTGCAAAAAAATCATCTAGAATTGTAACTGTTTCTGAATTTTCAAGAAATGACATCATTTCTACCTATAAAATTTCGAAAGATAAAATAGATGTAGTTTATAACGGTGCAAATGAAGAATATGTACCAATTAAAGAAGATGTCAAAGAAATTATCAGAACAACTTACAGCAATAGCAAAAACTATTTTGTTTATGTAGGCTCATTAAATCCTCGAAAAAATATTAAAAATTTGATCCTTGCATTTGATAATTTTAAAACAAAAACAAATAGCGATTTTAAGTTATTAATAATTGGCTCTGTAATGCATGATGATAAAGATTTCAAATCAACGCTTGAATCATTAATATTTAAAAAAGATATTATTTTTTGTGGTAGGCTAAACACTACAGATCTTCATTTAGTTATTGCCTCTGCCTATGCAATGACCTATGTTCCATTTTACGAAGGCTTCGGCATTCCGGTGTTGGAGTCCATGTATTGTAATGTGCCAGTAATTACTTCAAACACTACTTCTTTACCCGAAGTTGCGGGTGAAGCAGCCACTCTAGTAGATCCAAACTCTGTATCAGATATTGCAAATGCGATGTGTGATTTATTTACTGATAAAAATTTACACGCACAATTGATACAAAAATCTCAACTTAGAAAAAAAGAATTTTCTTGGAATAGAACAGCATCACTTTTTTGGAATTCCATGCAAAAACTAATGAATGAAAATCCTAAGATTTAATTTGTACATTTACGTATGCAAAGAAAATTTATCCTCAATCTTATACTAATCATTTTAGTAAATTTGATGATAAAGCCAATGTACATTTTTGGCATCGAAAGAAATATCCAAAATATTGTAGGTGCTGCAGATTATGGCCTGTTTTATTCCCTATTTAATTTGAGTTTTATTTTAAGTATTATCCTCGACCCAGGTATAACTAATTATAACAATAGACACATTGCGCAAAACGAACATTTACTTAGCACATCCTTTTCGAACATTATATCTTTAAAGATTTTTTTAACTTTTATTTATATTGTTGTAATTACTATTTATGCTTTGGTGCTAACATTTAATACCGAAGAATGGTATTTAATTTCGTTACTAATTATAGGCCAAATATTAAATTCATTTACGCTGTATAACCGCTCGAACTTAGCAGGAATGCAGCTTTTCAAAACAGATACATTTATTTCTATATTAGATAAATTACTGATGATTATTGTTTGTGCACCAATTATTTATTTTGGCCTGGGTACTGCAAACTTAAACATTGCTACGTTTATTACCCTACAAACATTCTCGTTTTTGGGTGCTGCTATTATTTCGTTTTTTTATGTAAAAAAACACACCAAGTTTTTTAAAATTCATCTTAATTGGGCTAATTCTATTTCAATTCTTAAAGAGAGCTACCCCTTTGCAATACTTGCATTACTAATGTTAATTTACACAAAGGCCGACACCGTTTTACTAAAAGAAATTCACAAAAATGGAAATAAAGAAGTAGGTGTTTATGCCGCTGCTTACAGATTAATTGACGCACTTAATATGATTGCAGTACTATTTTCTGGTCTGCTGTATCCTATTTTTGCACGAATGATTAAAGAGAAACAGAACATTGAAGGCTTATTAAAAACATCTTTCTCTTTATTGGTATTACCCTCGGCAGTTTTTGCACTGTTTTCCTTTTTCTATGCTGAAAACATTATGCAGTTACTGTATATTAATAATGTGGCCGAAGCAGCAAAAATATTTAAAATATTAATTATTGGGTTTGTATTTATTTGTAATGGATACATTTATGGTACATTACTTACAGCCAATGGGAATATTCGTTTGTTAAATAAAATTGCATTTGTTGGTGTACTAATCAATATTCTATTAAACCTTATTTTTATACCATTCTATGGGGCCTTGGGTTCTGCTTATGTGTCGGTATGTACCTTCTTTATTGTAACAAGTACTCAACTATATTTTAGCCATAGAAAATTCGATATAAATGTTCAAATAAGCTATATTATCAGAGCAATACTATCCTTAATAGCAATTGTTTTAATATGCTATTTTTCTATGAAGCTAAATTTCAACTGGTTAAGTAAATATGCTTTTGGCATCATCTTATCTATAATAATATTGATTATAAGCCGTTTACTCCCTATTAAGCAACTAACCCTATTAATGAAGCAAGATAAAATTGTTTAGATAATAATTTTAACTTTGCAGTTATTATAACCTAAATTAAATGAAGCTAGAAAACGACAACAGCTATTCTTTCGACGTATTTTATTTTATCAAATTAGTTTGGAGTTGGAAAATTTCCATTATTTCAATTTGCATTATTTCAGGAATTTTAACCTATCTCTTTACCGGTCCATCATTCATAGAACCGAAGTATAAAGCTGATGTTATCTTTTATCCAACCACCAATGCAAACCTCTCCACCACCATTCTTACTGAGCCAGGTAATCAAGGCTATGGCTTATTAGAATTTGGTTCCGACGAAGATGGAGAGCAATTGCTTCAAATTCTAAAGTCGGATGAAATGCGTAACAACGTTATTAACAACTTTAAATTGGCTACGCATTATGGTTTTGATAGCTCAAAGATCGTTTCAATGTTGGGGCTTCGTACCATGTTAAGTAAGAATTTGGAAATAAAACAAACAGAATTTAAAGCAATACAAGTTACAGTATTCGATAAAGACCCTCAGTTAGCGGCAGACATTGCGAATTATATTGCAAATTATGCCGATTTTCAAAAAAATGCCATTCAAAAAGTAAAGGCTAAAGAAGCATTGTCAATTATTGAAAAAGAATATTTCAAAGAACAACGCTTTATGGATTCAATAAATAGCCTATTAATGGAATTAAGAAATTTAGGCATTTATGATTACTTCGAACAATTCTCACAATTAAACGAAGCATATACGTTAAATTCTGTGCGCCTTGACCAAGAAGAAGCTTTGTTAAAAGTGTACGAAGAAAATAAAAAATCACTGCCAGATACGTTAATCATAAAAACGAAAGCAAGAGTTCAAGGGTATAAAGCAGCAGTAAACTCATTAAAACCTACGCTTGATAAAATCAAGAAACACGGCGGATCTTACATTAATAACATAAATAACCTAGAGTTTGAACGAAGGAAATACCAAAGTTTAAAATCAAGATATGAAAGTGCTAAGATGGAATTCGAAAGTGCCTTACCACAAAAATTTATAATTAATGCCGCAGAAAAACCTGAAATTCCTGCAAAACCTCGCAGATTGTTGAGTGCTGCAATAGTTGCCCTCTCCACTTTTTTCTTCGCACTAATCATCATTGCTTTAATCGATATTTTACCATTCATTAGAAAAAAATTAGCTTGAACAACGTTAGGAACATAGGGAAGAATGATTATTATTTCTTTTTTAGTTCGGCATTAATTTTCATTGCTCTCAACATCGTTGGGCTTTGGAAAGAAATTCCTTATTTAAATGCAATACCTTTTATTATTCTATTTTGTGTGTTAATTGTTAGAGATTACAGACTTGTATTTTATTTTTTATTAGCATCCTTGCCCATTTCTATCGAATTCTTTTTCGGCAGTTTAAGTTTGTCGGCGCCATCAGAACCAATTTTAATTTTATCCACTGGCTTGTGGCTAATATTGTTTATTAATAAAAGAACAAACCTTTATCAGCACTTAAATAATTTATTAATTGTATTAATTATTCTGCAACTTTTACTTTTTACCTTTAATATTTTTATTTCTCGCGAACCAATATTATCATTGAAATATCTGCTTGCTAAAATTTGGTTCTTTGGTGGTTTTATTTTTCTTCCATTACTGTTTTTAAAAGAAGAGAAACAATTTAAAATTGCATTTTGGTCGTTTTTTATCCCTTTAATGCTCACTGTTTTTTACACCATTTTTAACCACGCTAAAACAGGCTTTAGTTTTGAAGAAGTAAACCAATCTGCTCGCCCATTTTATGCAAACCATGTAATATATGCATGCACCTTAGGCCTAGCCTTGCCATTTAGTGTAGCTGCCTTAGGTTGGTATAAAGAAAATCGACTTTTAAAACTCATCTTGATTTCGATGATAATTGTATTGGTATTCGCAATTATTACATCTTACACACGTACAACTTGGCTAAGTGTGTTCGCAGCAATTGCAAGTGTGTTGGTATTTAAATCTAAATTTTTAAAACTAGCTTTTGTAGTTGCCTCTGTTGGCGTTGTATTTTTCTGCTATCAATTAGTGGATCAAAACAACTACATGAAATACGCACCTAATTATAGCAATACCGTTTTTAATAGAGAAGATTTTGGTAAACACATGGCAGCTACTGTAGAATTAAGTGATGTTTCTGGTATGGAACGTGTATATCGTTGGGTGGCGGCAATTAATTTAATACAACATAATTTTTGGTTCGGCACTGGTAACAATACTTTTTATCCAACATATAAAGAGTACGCAAACCCTGCGTTTATTACCTATTTGAGTGATAACCCCGAACGATCTAGCACGCATAATTATTTTTTGCTAATTTTTTGTGATCAAGGTGTTTTCGGATTTATTTTATTTCTTGCATTGTATATAGTGGCAATGCTAAAAACAAAAACCATTTATACCTTAAGCAACTCCACATTCATTAAAAACTTAATGCTTACTTGTTTTGCAACCATGGTCATATTTTTAGTTCATCTCGTATTAGGCGACATGGTAGAAGTAGATAAAAACGGCGGCATTTTTCTCATAATCATAGCCATAATTGTTGGTGCCGAATACAAGGTACGAAATCAACAAAAACAGAATGAACTTAATTCTTCTGATCAAATGCATCTCTAATACCCGAAGAGAAAATATTAAATGCATATACTAATAACATAATCGCTAAACCTGGAATTAAAGCCAAGTATGCTGCATCCATAATGATGTAGCCATAATGTTCTTTAACCATGCCACCCCAAGTTGGTGTTGGCGGTTGTGCCCCGAATCCTAAAAAACTCAAGCCCGCTTCGAGTAAAATTGCCGACGCAAAATTTGCTGCAGCCATTACTAATAAGGGGCCTAAAATATTTGGTAATATATGTTTAAATATTATTCTAAATTCATGATAACCTAAGGCTTTTGCAGCTTCAACAAACTCTATGTTTTTAATGCTTAATATTTGCCCACGTACTAGCCTGGCTACTTCTACCCACATGCTTAGCCCTATTGCAATAAATACCTGCCAAAATCCTTTGCCTAGTGCAAACGAAATTGCAATCACTAATAATAAGGAGGGCAAAGACCAAATTACATTAATAAACCATGTAATTAATACATCTAGTTTGCCGCCGTAATATCCTGCAATAGCACCTAAAAACACTCCAAGGAACATCGAAATAATAACAGACACCATGCCAACCGATAATGATATCCTTGTGCCCAAAATCATTCTACTTAACACATCTCTGCCGTATCGATCTGTACCAAGCCAATAAGTTCTGGTGATGTATTTGTTTGTTGATACAATCGTGTCTGTATCAAAAACTGGAGTATATTTTGAATTAGATTCTCTGCCATTAATCCATTTATTAATAAAACTATTATTGATGTTGCTTTTTCCAGTCCCTTCAACTTTAAATTTTATTTTAGTGCCTGGTGGCATAGTGCTTATTTCTAAATGCATTTCATTTGCATTCGGGCTATCATCAGGCATTATTAAATATCCTGCCAACGCAATTACAATTGTAAATAAAATAAGAAAGCCACCAAACATAGCAAGTTTATTCTTCTTTAATTTCGAAACAACTCTTTTTAATGGGCTATCTATTTCCTTCATCTTACTTTCCTGCCTTTCCAAATATAAGTAGAACTTAAATTGCCTAATAGTCCTACGGTAACAATATATGGCGTATAAAGCAACTCTACTAATATAATAAATGGGATGTATGTTAATTTTTTAAAAAAAAACAATGTTTGGATTATTACGATTGAGTCAAATAAAAATTTAAAAATAAATGCCACTTGCAAATAGATAAAAATCTGATGATTGTAAAACGAAAATGGCACGCTTAAGAGCAATGAAAGATTAAACAAGAAAACTGAACTTAATAAAAAAGAGCTACGATAATCAAAAAATATTGTACTTTTTGATGCCCATCGTTTTCTTTGTTGCAAAAAGCTTTTAAAGTCCTTCTTTGCATAAGTCTTTACAATGGCCGAACGATTTTTAAGAAATCCTACTAAGGCCGCATTTTTTTTGAATACTTTATGCAATAACATTTCATCGTCACCGCTTGCAACATTATCAATTCCTTCGTACCCTTTTACTGCGTGAAACAACTCTCTCGTGTAAATCATATTAGCACCATTGCAAGTATTCGGCATGCCGTTATTTATACACGCCGCTGCTGCACATATTAAATATTGAAATTCTATAGTTTGGACTTTTTCAAACCAATTTTTTTCAGAATGGTAACTAACCGGTGCCGAAATTAATTGCACATCTTCTTTTAGATAAAAGTCGACGATACAAGCAATCCAATTTTCCGGAACTCTACAATCGCCATCTGTAGTTACGATTAACTCCGCCTGAGAATGATTCACGCCCAAAGTTATGGCCCTTTTTTTATAAGAATTAATTTTTTCATCAACCTTTAGCGGAATAACTTTTACATTTTTGTAGTTTAATCCATTTATAATTTCAATAGTATTATCAGTAGAGTCATCGTCTATTACTAATACTTCAATAAATTCTGATGGGTACGTTTGAGATTGTATATCGGCTAATAATTTAGCTATATGTTGCTCTTCATTTCTAACAGGTATTATGATAGTAAGTGTAGGGTACCTGTAAAAATGATAGTTAGGATTGTGCGTTCTAGCCCTTGCCCACCCTATTACAAAATAGGAAACAATGAATAAATACGTAAATAACAAAAAATATAAAACAACTAAAATTGCAATCACTTTAAAAAGTTAAATATTACTATTTGTTCTTTAAAAACCAGTGGCAAGATAACATTTTATCTCTCAATCTTGTATCTTTACAATGCATAGCGTTAAAATTTATAGCCTTTGAAAGAGCAAATTATTTTAGGTATAGACCCGGGCACATCAGTAACTGGTTTTGGATTAATTAAAGTAGAAGGCAAGCTTGTTAGTTTAATTGACTTAGGTGTTATAAAAACTGGCAGTACAGATGATCACCCTTTAAAACTTAAAAAAATATTCGAGGGGGTATTAGGGATCATTGAAACACATCACCCAGATTCAATGGCAATCGAAGCTCCTTTCTTCGGCAAAAACATTCAATCTATGTTAAAACTTGGTCGTGCGCAGGGTGTGGCCATGGCTGCTGCTATGTACAGAAACATTCCGTTGAGCGAATATTCTCCAAAGAAGATAAAACAATCGATTACAGGCAATGGGAATGCTTCCAAAGAGCAGGTTTCTTCGATGCTACAAGCACTCCTGAAATTTAATGGCCATCCAGAATATTTGGATGCAACAGACGGATTAGCAGCTGCAGTTTGTCACTACTTACAAAACGATTTAACTTTATCTCAAAAAAAGAGCACCAAAAATCCTGCGAAAAAACATACAGGTTGGGCAAGTTATGTAACGGGAAATCCTGATAAAATAATTAAGAAATAATAGCTTGTGCTATTTCTTTGGCTAGTGCAGAAAATTCTTCATTACTCATTTCTATTCTTTCTGCGGTAAAGGACATGTCGGCTATTGTATTCATTGGAATTAAATGCACGTGAGCATGGGGTACTTCTAATCCAATAACAGAAATCCCAATTTTCTTACATTCAACAACTTTTTTCAAACCTTTCGCAACAATTTTAGCAAATAACATAAGTTCCGCATATAGATCATCGCTCATATCAAAAATATAATCAACCTCTTGCTTAGGAATGCATAATACATGGCCTTTTACAAGGGGCCTAACATCTAAAAAAGCCAAAAATTTTTCAGTTTCTGCAACTTTAAATGCTGGTATTTCACCTGAAGTAATTTTAGAAAAAATACTGCTCATTATCTTGATATTTCGATAATTTCAAACTCCATAGTTCCATTTGGAACAGTAATTTCTGCTTTATCACCAACAGACTTCCCAAGCAGACCTTGAGCAATTGGAGATTTAATAGAAATTTTACCCGACTTTAAATCAGCTTCTTTTTCAGCCACTAACTGATAAGTCATTTCCGCTCCATTTTTAACATTCTTTATTTTTACAATTGATAAGGCTAACACCTTACTGTTGTCCAGTTTCGATTCATCAATTACTCGCGCATTACCTAATACTTGCTCAAGCTTAGCAATTTTAAGTTCTAATAATCCTTGAGCTTCTTTTGCCGCATCGTATTCAGCATTCTCAGACAAATCACCTTTATCTCTTGCTTCCGCAATTTGTTTTGAAATACTAGACCTCCCTACTGTTTTCAGATGGTTTACTTCTTCTTTTAATTTGTCTAATCCTTCCTGAGTGAAATAAGTTACTTCAGCCATATCCTTTGTATTTGTATCAATGAAATATAAAATAAAAGAAGACTGTATTTGCATACAGCCTTCTTTCAAAGCAAAATTAATAAAATATTATAGATTTATACGTGCACCAATTACATGCGTTCCATCAAAAACATAAGTTGGAGAGTATGCATAATCAATTGCAAAAGTAGCACCTTTATCATTGAGTGGGAACTCAATTGATGCCCCCATTGATAACCCAGTATAAACAGTAGGTGATAAATCTCTGTTTGTAATGTCTGATTGAGCGTTATAACCTGCTCTTAACATTAAATATTTCTTATAGCCGTATTCAGCACCTAACCCAATTTGATCGTTAGAAAATGCATTAGATGTAAAATTACCTAATGCTGTAATTCTGTGCGATTCTGCTAAGTAGAAATCATAAGACAAGCCGATGTTTAATAAGGAAGGTAATTGGTAAGCTTGCGACTTTCTGTACCCCTCAACAGCGAAGGGAAGAGTAGGGTCAGTAAAGTTTGCCATCAAACCATCTCCTTGCATCACCAAGTCAGGGCCTATGTTACGTAGTGAAATGCCAAGTTTAAATTGCTCTAAACTACCAGTTGAGTATTGTATACCTGCATCTAAGGCAAAACCGTTTGCTCGTAAATCAGCTATAGATTGCTGTATTCCTCTAATTGCAACACCTCCTCGAATGCTATTCGAGAATTCTTTAGAATATGCAACTGCAAAATTTATTA
>JBILKW010000027.1:0-17317 GCA_044376465.1 Sphingobacteriales bacterium
CATCTACTGGTTGTGTTTTGCCATAGCCTTTATACACTAGGCGAGTAGACTCTATTCCTAATTTTATTAGCTGGTTGTACACAGATTTAGCACGATTGGTAGATAAGGTTTGATTGGCTACATCTGCCCCCACATTATCTGTATGTCCTGATATTTCTATACGTACACTCGTATTGCTTTTCAGAAACTCTTTAAGTTTCATTAACTCATATTTCGACTCGTTTTGTAGGGTAAAGCTATTTGTTTCGAAAAAAATATTTTTCAACGATATTTTTGCACCAATTGTTATAGGAGATAGGCCTACCGGTAAATTATACGAAGAAACATTTTTTGAATTTTTAAGCACGAACTGGTCGGAGTAAAATAAATACCCTTCTCTGTACACATTAAATGCGTAGGTTTTACCAACGGGTATACTTGCTAAAAACTGACCTGTAATTTCATTCGAGGTGGTTTGAGCAACCGTATCGCCAGTAGCAACATCAATAATTTCTACTACCGAAAATAATTTTTGTTGATTCGTTTTATCATAAACTGTACCCTTCACAAAGGTTACTTTATTGGGGCGCGCTTCTTCATATAGTTCGAATGCATATAAATCGATTCCACCAAAACCCTCTAAATTAGCCGAAGCAAACATTGCTTTTTTACCATCATTAGAAATAAATAAACTACTTTCTTCTTGAGAAGTATTTATTGGGTAGCCAATGTTTTTTGCTTTATCGAACATTTTATTCGACAATTTTTTAGAAAAATAAATATCGTGTTCTCCGAACCCTGGCCAGCCATCAGAAGAAAAATACAAGGTTTGATTATCAGAATGTATGAAAGGAGAAAGCTCGGAACCCTCTGTGTTTATAGTAGGGCCAAGGTTTACAGCGTTCGACCATTTCCCATTTCCTAAATACCTTGATAAATAAATATCATAAGAACCATAACCACCTTTTCTATCGCTTACAAAATAAATAGTTTTACCATCTGGAGAAATAGAAGGTTGAGATTCCCAATAAGGAGTATTAATAGGAGCACCAATGTTTTGTGGTTTACTCCAAACATTGCCTTCTAATTTAGAAAAGTAAATATCACATTTACCCATTCCATCTGCTCTGCCACAGCCTGCAAAATATAAGTATTGACCATCTGGCGAAATGCATTGAGCACCTTCGTTACCATTTGTATTAATGGTACTACTAAGGTATTGTGCCTTTGTCCAATTATGATCATCTATACGGTTACTGATGTAAAAGTCCTCTTGGTTGCTTCTTCTAGTAAAGATCAAGGTGCTATCATCTGCTGTTACAGTAGGTAAGTATTCTTGATTTGCAGTGTTAATATTGGCGCCTAAATTTTTAGGGTCGTAGGGTACTGGTTTTAACACAGCCTCTGTGCTGAAGCGAGTATTTACAAGGTATTTAGCCAATTCTTTCTTTCGGTTCTCCGATAAATCAGGAGTTTTTTCATATGCTTCAAAATAATATAATGCCGAATCGTATTTATGTAAATTGAAATAACACTCTGCAATTTCATAACCCAAATGCTTTGTTAGATAAGGGTTGTTTGCCTCTACAAATTGATATTGCTCTAATGATTTTCTGAATTGATATTGAACTTTATACACATCGCCCAAACGATAATGTGCTTCTAAAAATTTAGGGTCGTGCCTCAAGGCCTCCTCTAAATCGCGTACCGCTGTATTGTATAATTTCTGATTGATAGATAAATTGGAACGTTGATACGCCGAAAGCGCACGCGCATTTGATGAACTCAATTTCTCCTGAGCAAATCCTTGAACACCTAAACTCAATATAAAAATTAATGCAACTATACTTTTTACTATTTTCATAAGGAAGCTGTCTAACGACTAATATCTAATTACTAACGTCTATCTACGGAATATTCATAAACTTATGAGTTTGCAAAGAAACTTCCCAATGCGGATGGGCTTTTACATACTCAATAATTTGTGGAGTCATTTCATCTGCTTTGCTCCACTCTGGTTGTAAGTATAATTTACAAGTTGTAGAAACTAATTTAGCATGTTCCTCTGCCCAATCGAAATCAGATTTATTAAATACAATTACTTTTAATTCACCTGCCAAAGGAGCTATGCTTGGCATTGGACCTTTAAACTTTTTAGGAGATAAACAAATCCAATCCCAATTACCCGATAAAGGGTAAGCTCCAGAAGTTTCAATAAAAGTTTTTATTCCTTTTTCTTTTAATTTGGAGGTGAGTAAATCTAAATTATACAACAAAGGTTCACCACCTGTAACAACGACTGTTTTAGCCGGATATTTTGAAGCATTTGCTACAATTACATCTACAGAAGTAAGTGGATGTAGTTCCGCATTCCAAGATTCTTTCACATCGCACCAATGGCAACCTACATCACATCCTCCAAGCCTAATAAAATAAGCTGCTTTACCCGAATGAAATCCTTCACCTTGGATGGTATAAAAATCTTCCATGAGTGGCAATAGGGATCCGTCGTTTGGTAGGTTAGTCATTAGTCTTTGAGTTGTGAGTTGTGAGTTGTGAGTTGTGAGTTGTGAGTTCGTGGCTTTTAATTCACAATTCACAACTCACAACTCACAACTCAATTATAGTAAGTTTTTTTCGCTGCTGCCAAGGTGTTTTTCAATAAGGAAACGATGGTCATTAAGCCAACGCCTCCTGGTACTGGGGTAATCCAGGATGCTTTTTTAGAAACATTTTCGAAATCTACATCGCCAAATAGTTTATAACCGGATTTTGTTTTATCGGAAAGCTCTCTATTCATGCCCACGTCAATTATGATGGCACCTTCTTTTACCATGTCGGCAGTTAAATAATTCTTTTTACCAATGGCAACAATCACAATGTCGGCATCCTTGGTATACTTAGCAATATCTGGTGTGCGGCTATGGCAAATAGTTACGGTTGCATTTCCAGGATCAGAGTTTAAGGCCATTAAAATACTCATTGGCGAACCCACAATATTACTTCTGCCAACAACTACACAATGCATGCCGGTAGTATTAATTTTATAACGCTCTAAGAGCATCATAATTCCGTTTGGAGTTGCAGAAATATAACAAGGTAAGTTCTTATTCATCCTGCCAATGTTGATAGGATGGAAACCGTCAACATCTTTTTTGTAATCGATAGTTTCTACCACTTTGGTTACCGAAATATGATCGGGTAATGGTAATTGAACAATTAATCCGTCGATTGTAGGGTCGTTATTAATCTCAATAATTTTATTGAGTAATGTTTTTTCTGATGTTTCTATCGGGAAGCGTAATACGGTTGAATTAAATCCAACCTCCGCACAATTTTTCGCTTTACTGTTTACATAGGTTTCACTCGCACCGTCTTCACCCACTAAAATGGCAACTAAATGCGGTGCACGGTTTCCCGCAGCAATCATTTCTGCCACTTCGTTGGCAATTTCAATTTTAATTTCTGCTGCTACTTTTTTTCCGTCGAGTAATTCCATATAAATTGTGAATTGTGAATGGTGAATTGTGAATGAGGAAGTGTATTGCTTTTAATTCACAATTCACCATTCACAATTTACCATTCAGTTAGTCTAGTTTCAGTACGGCCATAAACGCGGACTGTGGTATTTCTACGTTACCCACTTGCCTCATACGTTTTTTACCTTCTTTTTGTTTTTCTAGTAATTTACGTTTACGAGAAATATCTCCACCGTAACATTTCGCAGTTACATCTTTACGCAAAGCTTTTACGGTTTCTCTTGCAATAATTTTAGCACCAATAGAAGCTTGAATTACAATTTCGAATTGCTGGCGAGGTAAAAGTTCTTTTAATTTTTCACAAATCTTTTTACCGAAAGAGAAAGAGTTGCTTCTATGTATTAACGATGATAAGGCATCTACGGGTTCAGAATTTAAGCGGATGTCCATTTTTACTAAATCAGATTGGCGATATCCAATTTGGTGGTAGTCGAATGAAGCATATCCTTTCGAAATGGTTTTTAAACGATCGTAAAAATCGAATACGATTTCGCCCATAGGCATTTCAAAAACAAGCTCTACACGGTCTGATGTTAAATAAGATTGATTGATGATGGCTCCTCTTTTGTTGATACAAAGCGACATTACTGGTCCTACGAATTCTGATTTAGTAATGATAGTAGCTTTTATATATGGTTCTTCTACGAAATCAATTCTACTTGGGTCGGGTAAATCTGATGGGTTATTTACTGGAATTTCTTCACCTTTGGTGGTAAATGCTTTGTAAGATACGTTGGGTACAGTAGTAATCACTGTCATGTTAAACTCGCGCTCCAAACGTTCTTGTATAATTTCCATGTGGAGCATTCCTAAGAATCCACAGCGGAATCCGAAACCTAATGCAGCCGATGATTCTGGTTCGAACACTAAGGAAGCATCGTTCAATTGTAATTTGTACATCGACTCACGTAGTTCTTCAAAATCATCTGTATCTACCGGGTATATACCTGCAAATACCATTGGCTTTACATCTTCAAATCCTTGTATGGCTGTACCTGGGCGAGCAGTATGGGTAATGGTATCGCCCACTTTCACTTCTCGTGCTTCTTTAATTCCCGAAATAATATATCCTACGTCGCCAGTTTTAATACTCGCACGTGGTTCTTGGTTTAAACGTAAAACGCCCACTTCATCTGCAAAATACTCAGAACCGGTAGCTACAAATTTTACTTTATCACCTTTTTTAATCTCTCCGTTTACTACTTTAAAGTAAGCAATAATTCCACGGAACGAATTAAATACCGAATCAAAAATCAAGGCTTGTAATGGAGCGTCGTTATCTCCAACAGGAGCGGGCACTCTTTCTACAATGGCCTCTAAAATTTTATCAACTCCCAAACCTGTTTTACCAGATGCAGGAATTATTTCTTCTCTTTTACAGCCAATTAATTCTACAATTTGATCTTTCACTTCTTCTGGCATTGCACCAGGTAAATCCATTTTATTTAAAATTGGAATGATGTGCAAATCATGCTCTAAGGCTAAGTATAAGTTTGAAATGGTTTGTGCTTGTATGCCTTGTGAAGCGTCAACAATTAATAGTGCACCTTCACATGCGGCAATAGAACGCGATACTTCGTAAGAAAAATCTACGTGCCCAGGAGTATCAATAAGGTTAAAAATGTATTGCTCCCCGTTCTGCTCATAGTTCATTTGGATTGCGTGACTTTTAATGGTAATTCCACGCTCACGTTCCAAATCCATGTCGTCTAACAGCTGAGCTTGTGCCTCACGTTTTGTAATGGTATTGGTATATTCTAATAAACGGTCGGCTAAAGTGCTCTTTCCGTGGTCGATATGTGCTATAATGCAGAAATTTCTAATGTTTTTCATTCGGCGCAAAGATAGGAAATAGTATGCTAATATGCTAATACGCCAGTGTGCTACTGTACTAGTTTATTCCTTATTTTCTTTGATTTTGCTAAAATTTTTAGCAATTTTGAAGGGTGAATCAGAATAATTTAGTAGAGCAATTAGAGCCGAGGGTACTTTTTGTAGACATGAATAGTTTTTTTGCTAGTTGTGAGCAGCAAGTGAACTATTATTTACGAGGCCGGCCGGTGGGTGTTTGTGTGTACACAGGCAGGTATGGCTGTGTAATTGCACCCTCTGTAGAAGCAAAACTACGAGGCGTAAAAACGGGCATGCGTTTAAACGATGCTATGCAACTTTGCCCGGACTTAGTACCTATAGAAACCAATCCCGCACGATACAGAGAGTTTCATATAAAAATAATGAATGTGCTGCGTAATTATGCTGAGGATGTATTACCTAAGAGCATAGACGAGGCCGTGGTAAATCTGAGTAAATATAAATTGATGTACAAAGATCCGGTGGAAGTGGCTTTAAAAATAAAGGCAGATATCCGAGATCAAGTTGGCGATTGGCTGCGTTGTTCTATTGGCATTGCCCCCAATACTTTTCTTGCAAAGTTAGGATCCGACATTAACAAACCCGATGGCTTAACCGTTATTACTCCCGATAATATTGACCAAATATTGTCTAAACTATCTCTTCAAGATTTGCCTGGTATTGCGGGTAATTTAGCGCGGCGATTGGAGCGGGCAGGCATAACCACTCCGCTAAAAATGCGCTATACTTCGCCTCAAGTTTTAAGAGAACTATTTAAAAGTGTAGAAGGGTATTATTGGCATTACCGTTTAAATTTTAGGGAGCTCGATATTAACAGCAATGAGTACAAGAGTATGCAGGCACAAAGGCAAGTGTCTAAAGAGCAACGTAGCTCTGTTGAAAGTATAGAGCAGGTATTCATGACTCTTTGCATGCGCCTAGAACAACGAATGGTAAAACACGGAATACATTGCAGAACCATTGGTTTTTCTGTACGTTACGGCGATATGGAACGTTGGGACGATTATTTTTCTATTGGGCAGCCCATACAAGATGGTATTATTTTGATGAATTTGATTAAAGAACGCATCCATCAATTTGAAACGAAACACCATACAAAATCAGTGTTTACAACCGATATAAGAAGTATTGGTATTACCATCACTAACTTTGTGAAATCTCAAGATGTACATCCAAACTTATTTGAAGATACTAGCAGAAAAGATCAACTCCGCAAAACGGTGTATGAAATAAAAAATAAATTCGGCGACATTAAACTGCTTCGAGCTACCGAACTTAGTGAGAACATAATTGTGAAAGATGTAATTGGCTTTGGCTCGGTGAAAGACCTTTGATAGTGTGCTAGTGTGCTAGTGTGCTAGTGTGCTAGTGGGGGAAGAGGGTTGGCGTTTAATCAATGGAGGATGATAAATGCAGGGTGACGCATTAAGGATGATAAAAAAACCTGCATTTGTGCGGTTTTATTATTGAATGTGGTATTCTATTTTTGTTAAATGGAATCAAAATTATACAATGTGAGCTATGATGTTTGTTTGAAATTACTAGATATTACAGATGAACTAGAGTTGAGAAGGAAAAGTTATATAGCAAATCAGTTAAATAGATCTTGCACATCAATTTGTGCCAACATTAGTGAATCTAAACATGCTGAAAGCAAAAAAGACTTTATTCACAAACTGAAAATTGCATCAAAAGAAGCAGAAGAAACAATGTTTTGGATTCACATAATAATCGATAAAAAGTATTTAGAAGTTGAGCAAACGATTTTAGATAATTTATTGTACGTACAAAAGATGTTATCAAAATCCATATCAACTACCATAAAAAATCAAAACAACATAAAAAACCAAAACACATAAGCAACCAACACCCCACGAAATCACCTTAAACGCTAACCCTCTTCCCTCACTAGCTCACTAGCACACTAGCACACTAGCACACTAGCATACTAGCATACTAACGTTTCAGTCCGTATTTCTCAATTTTATTATACAAATGGCTGCGTTGAATTTCCATTTCTTCGGCAGTTTTAGTAACATTCCAACTGTTTTTTTTGAGTTTATGTAAGATGTATTCCTTCTCTACTTCGTCTTTAAAATCTTGGTAACTTTTGTACTGTTCGAAATTATTTGTGCTAGGGGTAGAGTCAATTCCTATTCCCATATTCTTACGGTTGGCACCAGAATTCATCACTACATCTTGTTCTGTAATTTCTTTTTCACTCAATATAATCAGGCGTTCCACCATGTTTCTTAATTCGCGGATATTACCTGTCCATTGATAATTTTGCAATGCATTTATAGCGGCAGCGTTAAATTTTTTCATTGGCACTCCGTATTCTTCGCAAATTTCTTGTAAGAAATTTTGTGCTATTTCGGGTATATCATCACTGCGTTCATTGAGGGTTGGCACATGTATAATGATTACACTCAGTCGGTGGTATAAGTCCATACGGAAATTCCCCTCCTCAATTTCTTTAAATAAATCTTTATTAGTAGCCGCAATAATTCTTACATCTACCGGAATTTCTTTTTCGCCACCTACACGAGTAATTTTATTTTCTTGTAAGGCACGTAGTACTTTCGATTGTGCAGACATGCTCATGTCGCCAATTTCATCTAAAAATAAAGTGCCACCGTTTGCTTGCTCAAATTTGCCTATGCGTTGTTTAATTGCAGAAGTAAAAGAACCTTTCTCATGCCCAAAGAGTTCTGATTCTATTAACTCTGAAGGTATAGCTGCACAATTTACTTCAATTAAATGACCACTGGCACGGTTACTTTTTTCATGTATCCAACGAGCTACCAATTCTTTACCGCTGCCGTTCTCACCTGTAATTAATACACGCGCCTCTGTAGGAGCAACCTTCTCAATGGTATCTTTAATGCGTAAAATAGGAGAGGTGTGTCCTAAAATATCCTTGGTTTTGGTGGCTTTTCTTTTTAATATTTTGGTTTCGGTAAGGAGTTCTTTTTTCTCTAATGCATTGCGAACGGTAATTAATAACCTGTTTAAATCGGGTGGTTTTTGTAAAAAATCATAGGCTCCTTTTTTGGTTGCTTCAACCGCTGTATCTATGCTGCCATGCCCAGAAATCATGATGAAAGGAAGGTCGGGTTTTAGTTCTGAAGCTGCACTTAGCACTTCCATGCCATCCATTTTAGGCATTTTAATATCGCACATTACTAAATCGAAATCTTCTTTTTTTAGAAGTTGTAATCCTTCTGCACCATCGTTGGCTTCCACTATTTCGTATTTCTCGTATTCTAAAATTTCTTTTAAGGTGCTTCTGATGCTTCTTTCGTCATCAATAATTAATATTCTTGGCATAGCAGTATTTGTATGGTAATAATAACAAAAAAACCCAATCTTTCGTTGGGTTTTTGTTATTAATCTTGAAAAAAAGCAAATCCATAAGCCGGGTTCTGTATCATTAGTTGAAAAATCAACTAGCTATCTATCATTTATCTAGGACTACAATTGCTCATAGTCTCCATCAACCTACCCATCCCGAATTAACCGAAGTTAATGAAACGAGCAGCTTCATTTTCGGGACTTATTTGGTCTTTCAACTCCTGAGGTTTACCGCAATGCACATTGCTGCACAAGGCCGTGAGCTCTTACCTCACGTTTTCACCCTTACCCATTGCTGAGCGGTTTGTTTTCTGTGGCACTTTCTATATCCAATAAATTGAACTCTTCCCGTTAGGAAGCAGGATGCTCTGCGTTGCCCGGACTTTCCTCCTCTGTATTGCAAGAGGCGATAGAGGGATTTGCAAGGGCAAAGATAGGGAAAATCGAATTAGCGAACTAACGAATTGGCGAACTGGCGAATTAACGAATTAGCGAACTGGCGAATTTACGAATTAGCGAACGAAGAGCTTTCGTAAATTCGCTAATTTGCTAATTCGTTATTTCGATTGGTTCAGCTCCGCTAGCAACTCCTTGCCGAGCTTACTGAAGTAGCGTTTTGCACCAATGCCTACCACAGATTGTATTCCTTTTATGGCATTGGTTAAGAATATTTCATCGGAGTGCTCCAATAGTGCAACCGGTAGTTTTGTTTCGTAGAGGGTAATGCCTTTCTTTTTCAAGAGTTCTATTGCTACTTTTCTCATTACCCCATCTATACAACCTTCGTTAATGCTGGGAGTATATACTTTATTTTCTTTTACTAAAAATACATTGGATGAAATGCTTTCTACAATATTATCTTCTCTGTTGAGTAAAATACATTCATCTAATTGATTCTCTTTTCTATACACACCTGCCAATACGTAGGGTAATGCATTAATGGTTTTTAATGCTGAAATAGAACTAAAATCTTTTCGCAACTCTTTGTACACATCCACAATTAAGCCTCGCTCGGCATTATATGTTGATGAATCCAAGGATTCAATTTCTATTACATATTGAAAGGTATTTTTCTCTGGAGTATACCAACCGCCATCGTCTCTAAATACTGAAAAACGAATGCGTGCATTTTTATAAATTTTATTCGTACGGGCTAAAGAGAATATCTCAGACGCAATAAACTCTTGGTCGAATGCCTTGTGGTACCTGAGTTTAAGCGCATCCATCCCTCTAAATAACCGTTCAACATGAAATTTAAAATACATTAAATTTCCCTCCATCATTCGCATCGTTTCGAATAACCCATCGCCATATCTATACGCTCGGTTACTTGTACCGAATACCTTAGAATCGTGTGGAAAAATTTGTCCGTTTAAATTGATGAAACCCGTTGATAACATAGCGTAAAAATGCAAAAAAATGTTCGCTTTTGAATTCTTATTCTTTATTAAGACTCGAAAAATAGGCTGACCACTTGTCTATCAGCTGCTTCATATCATCAGGATATTCTGCTTCGAAATTTACATATTCTTTAGTATAAGGATGAATAAAACCAATGCTTTGAGCATGAAGTGCTTGACGTGGACAAATATCAAAACAGTTTTCTACAAAGTTTTTATATTGTCCGTTTGCATTGCCTTTTAATATTCTATCGCCACCGTAAGATTCGTCGCTGAACAGTGGATGCCCAATATGTTGCATGTGGGCACGTATTTGATGCGTTCTGCCTGTTTCTAATTGGCATTCAATTAGTGTTACAAAATTGAATCGTTGTAATACTCTGTAATGCGTTACCGACCATTTTCCTTTTTCTTCTTCGTCAAAAATATCCATCACTTTTCGGTCGCGTAAACTTCTGCCAATGTAACCTGTAACAGTACCATCTTTTTCTAAATCACCCCAAACCAACGCTCTATATTTTCTGGTAATGCTGTGGTCAAAAAATTGTTTCGCTAAAAAAGTCATCGAAAACTCATCCTTACTAATAACCAATAATCCCGAAGTATCTTTATCAATTCTATGCACTAAACCTGGTCGCGCATTATTTCCTTTAAGGTTCGGTAATTGATCGAAATGGTAGGCCAAAGCGTGCACTAAGGTGCCAGTATAATTGTTAAAACCCGGATGCACCACCATGCCTGCAGGTTTATTAATAATTACAATGTAATCATCTTCATACACAATTGTTAAAGGAATATTTTCTGGATAAATTTCGGTATCACGTGGTGGCTGAGGTAATACAATTGAAATTACATCTGCAGGTTTTATTTTATAGCTACTTTTTACAGGCTTTTCATTCACCAAAATATTGCCAGCATCGGCAGCATTTTGTATTCTATTTCTAGATATATTAAGCAAACGATTCATTAAAAACTTGTCGATACGTAATAACGATTGACCTTTATCTACCACAATACGATGATGTTCGTAGAGTTCTTGCTCTTCTTGTTCTTCTATATCTTGATGGAGTGACATGTTGCAAATATAGAAAATAGACGCGATACATGAGACCGCTTCGCTATGAGACAAGAGAGCAGCATCAAACTCCCTGCTCTTCGCTCATTATTCCCAGCTATTGTATCCACGAAGGAAATCCTCTACACTCATCCTTTTCTTTCCTTCGAGTTGTAATTCTTTAATGGAGATAGATTGGTCGGTGGTTTGGAATTTTAGGTAAGTTTTTTTATTGGTAGCATATGATCCTACAGATTGGTTAATTGTATCTGTTATTTCTGCATCGTATACTTTAAGTACCAAGCCGTTTAGTTTTGTAAATGCAGTGGGGTATGGGCTTAAGCCTTTAATTTGATGGAACACTTCTTTTGCAGATTTATTCCAATTTATTTCCATATCTGCTTTGAAAATTTTAGGTGCATGTTTTAAGTCATCTTCCCTTAATCCATTTGCTTTCATGCTTTCTTCTTGCGAAATGGAGTTAACAGTTCCCGCTTCAATATCGTTTACCGTTTGTAACACCAAATCTGCACCGATGTTCATTAATACATCATGCAGTTCTCCTGCATTCATGGTTTCGTTAATAGTTGTTTTAGCTTGGTGGATGATAGAACCGGTATCAATTTCGTGTTTTAAAAAGAAGGTAGTTACGCCTGTTTCTTTTTCTCCGTTTATAATAGCCCAATTAATAGGTGCGGCACCTCTGTATTGTGGTAATAAGGAGCCGTGTAAATTAAAAGTTCCTAAACGAGGCATGTTCCATACTATTTCTGGCAACATTCTAAAAGCAACCACAATAAATAACTCTGCGTTGAGCGATTCTAATTCTGAAATAAATTCAGGTGATTTTAATTTTTCCGGTTGTAAAATTCGTAAGCCTTTTTCTACTGCATATTTTTTTATTGCCGATTCATTGAGTTTTTGTCCACGCCCAGCAGGCTTGTCGGCGCTGGTTACTACCCCTACAATATCTTTATTGTGTTCTACCAATTTATGTAGGGAAGCTACCGCAAAATCAGGCGTTCCCATAAATACTATTCTCATTTATAAATCAAATAATGTTCGCGAATTTTTTTAAATGCTTGGAGTTCACTTTCCCAAGACGCTCTAATCTCTTGTTCGGTTTTACCAGCAATTATTTGTTTGCTTAACGTTTCATTTCCTACTAATTTTTCAAAAAAAGAATTGAAAAATTTATCTTTTTCGGGGTAAGCAGTATACATTTCCATCAACCAATTGATGTTTAATTGTTGTAGGTTTTGTGTACTGTCATTTACATACGTTCTTAAATCTACCCCATAACAGATTTGATTTAAATAGGGTGGTTCCTTACTCATTCCATCAATAGATTGAGGAATAAAATTAAAACTATAATTCTCCCCTAAGCTAGGGTGGCCAATCATTTTAAACGGTTCATAGGTGCCTCTACCTACACTAATTGGGGTGCCTTCAAACAAACATAATGATGGGTATAAGCTAATCGCATCTTGGTCGGCTAAGTTTGGCGAGGGTTTTACTGGCAAAGTATATTTACTTTTATGTGTGTAAGCTTCTAACTTTATCACTTTTAAGTAACACTTGGCTTTATTCGCTAACCATTTTTCTCCGTTTATCATTTTTGCATATTCGCCAATGGTCATTCCATATACAATGGGTACAGGGTGTAAACCTACAAAAGAGGTATATTCTTTTTGTAACACTGGCCCGTCTATGTAATATCCATTAGGGTTTGGGCGATCGAGCACAATTAAACGTATTTTATTTTCAGCACACGCTTCCATTACATAATGTAAGGTAGAGAGGTAGGTATAAAATCGAACGCCTACATCTTGTATGTCAAATACCATTACATCAATATCTGTTAAATCCTTTGCATCGGGTTTTTTATTTTTTCCGTATAAAGAAATCAAAGGAATGTTAGTTGTAGAATCGATGCCATTATTCACGTTTTCGCCCGCGTCAAGAGTTCCTCTAAAACCATGTTCGGGGCAAAATATTTTTTTTAGGTTGATGTCCAACCGTCGGAAAGTATCTACTAAATGTGTGGAATGAATGGTAGAACTTTGGTTTACGACCAATGCAACACGTTTGTTTTTTAAATAGTCAACATATTTATGCGTTAAGTGTGCAGCTGGAATGGGAGCGGCCAATTTAACTCTTTGAGCATTGCTATGTATTGCAATACAATGCATTAGGGCTATAAGAATAATGATTCGATTGGTTTTCAAACTCTTTTAATATATTTATCATCAAAAATAAGGAAAGCATCCCATTAATTATATATCAATTGAATTATACTTTTCACATAGCCAAACGCATTACTTTGCAATCTAAACGTAGTTTTTCTAAACTCATCGTGCGAATAGCTATTGCAGGTATTACACTTGGTATTTTGGTAATGCTCCTAAGCATTGGTATTATAAGAGGATTTAAATCTACCATTAAAGAGAAATTAAATGGTTTTTCTGGTCAGGTACAAATTACAGCCTATCAACCCAACGCTTTTGAAAACAATTATTTTATACGAAGAGATTTACAAACAGAGCAAAAAATTTCAGGAATTAAAGGGGTCGAGAGTTATTTTTCGTTTGCTTCCAAAGTTTCTTTGTTGAAAATGAATAATAGGGTAGAACCAGTAGTTTTAAAAGGCATTTCAGATATTAATTCTTATGATTTCATTTTAAAAAATATAGTAGCTGGGCTTAGAATTAACCGATCGAATGAAGTTATTATTAGTAAAATTATTGCCGATAAATTCAACTTAAAGTTAAATGAATCGGCATTGTTTTATTTTGCTGATAGGGTTATTAAAATTAGGAAATTAAAAATTGTAGGTGTTTATGAAACGGGTATCGAAGAGTTAGACAGGAATACCCTCATTTGCGATTTAAATTTGATACGCTCTGTAAACGATTGGTCCGACAATCAAACAGGAGCTTATCAAATAAAACTAAATAAAGATGCGAACCTAGATAATGTACTAGATGATTTGAATAATTTGCTGCCAATAGATCAAAAGGCAATCTCTAACCAAGAGTTATTTCCAGCGATGTATGATTGGGTTGAGCTGTTGAATGTAAATGCCAAAGTAATTATTATATTAATGTTGTTGGTGGCAGGCATCAACATGATTTCGGCCTTGTTAATATTGATACTGGAACGCACAAGTTTTATTGGAATACTGAAAACATTAGGTGCTGGCAATGCAGCTATTCGTAAAATATTTGCCTACAATGCAACTTATTTAATTGGCTTAGGTTTATTTATAGGGAATGTATTAACCATTATAATTTCTCAAATACAAATACACACACATCTTATTAAACTCGATCAGAAATCCTATTTTATGTCGTACGTTCCTATTGATTTAAACCTAATGGATTTTGTTTGGTTAAATGTGGCAACGTACTTGGTTTCTATGATGTTTGTGTACCTCGCATCCTTGTTAATTACCAGGATTAGCCCATTAAAGGCAATACGATTTAGTTGATTTTTTTAAGCGCGTATTTTACACCCAATTTACCACTCTTCATACCACGTGCAATTGCATAAGTATCGATGTCGTAGATAAGTAATGAATCGCCTTTTATTTCGTATTCATAATAATTCCCTTCGTAATTTATATCAGATAAAAATAGGGTGTTATTTTTTCCATTTCTACAGCTAGGCTCGTAACATAAAGAGAAATTCTCAAATTTATCAAGTCCTTTCACTTTTCCTTCATCAACAAATTTTACTTCTATACTGTCTAAACTATACGTTCCGCTGATGTATTGATGATGAACAAAGGGGATGCTTTTCGACAGATTTTCATTGTAATTTGAAGGTTTATAAACTTCGTCAGTAATTTTTACATATGCTATTTTTTCTTGAGTGTATCCATTTATAAAATGCAATTCATTCTCAACTAATTTTACATCAGCATTTATATTATTTCCAAAATAGTTTTTTATAACCACATGATTTTTTTTGTATGGTACGAGTTCTGCCGTTACAGATTTCTTTCCGTATGTAATTATGGTAGCATTGCTATCATTAGCAGGTATAATAAACTCCATCATTGGCGCAGTTATTTCGGCTATATTTTTTTTAGAAACAATGGCTTCGTAAAAGTCTTTTTGCATCCAATGCCCATGCATTTCTTTTGAGATGCTTTTATCATCCGTACAGGCAAATAATAGGGTTGATAGGGAAATTAAATAAAGTATTTTTTTCATGTTATAATTTTTTCGCTTCTTCCCAAAATAGATCCATTTCCGCAAGGCTCATGTCTTTTAAGGCTTTGCCTTGGTTTTTAGCTTTTTGTTCTAAATACTGAAAACGTTTAATAAACTTTTTATTTGTTTTCTCTAATGCGTTTTCGGGGTTAATATCTATAAATCTGGCGTAATTAATAATCGAAAATAGTAAATCTCCGAATTCTTTTTCAGCATTTTCTTTGTCAATTACTGTTCCATTGTCTGTGTTAAAATGCTCTTTAAACTCTTGTAATTCTTCTTCAACTTTTTCCCAAACTTGTTCTTTATTCTCCCAATCAAAGCCTACACCTCTCGCTTTTTCTTGTATTCGCGAAGCTTTAACTAAGGCGGGTAAGGATACCGGCACACCTTCTAATACTGACTTATTTCCTTCTTTTAACTTTAATTGTTCCCAATTTCTTTTTACATCTTCTTCGTTATTTACCACTACATCGCCGTAAATATGTGGGTGACGAGAAATTAGTTTTTCGCAAATTCCGTTTAACACATCTGAAATGTCGAAGGCATTTTGTTCGGAACCAATTTTTGCATAAAACACCAAATGCAACATAAGGTCGCCTAGTTCTTTTTTTATTTCGGGGAGGTCATTATCTAATATTGAATCCGACAGTTCGTACACTTCCTCAATGGTAAGGTGGCGCAGACTTTCCATGGTTTGCTTCATATCCCATGGGCATTTAGCACGCAGGTCGTCCATTATATTAAGTAAACGTTCGAATGCTTGTAACCTTGGATCTATTGTGTTCATGTTGCAATTATAGTAAAAATGTACAAGCAATGTTCTAAACCAATTATTTATCATTTGTTGATAATTTCTTAACCTACCGTAGGTTTATCATCGTATTTTTGCGATAAATATTTACATATGAAACAATGTGCACCTGCAGCTGAGCGTAAGCGTTTAGGATTTTTAGATCGATATTTAACACTTTGGATATTTTTAGCCATGATACTAGGCGTTGGCATTGGATATTTCATACCCTCAAGTGCCGAGGTAATAAATTCTTTTTCGAGCGGAACTACAAATATAGCTTTAGCAATAGGACTAATTTTAATGATGTATCCGCCCTTGGCAAAAGTAAAATACGAGCAAATGGGCGAAGTTTTTAAAAATACCAAAGTACTTGGGGCCTCTTTATTTTTAAATTGGATAGTAGGGCCAATTTTGATGTTTGCATTAGCACTTTTGTTTTTACAAGGCTACCCCGAGTACATGATCGGTGTAATATTAATTGGCTTAGCGCGATGCATTGCCATGGTAGTAGTTTGGAACGATTTGGCAGATGGGAGCAGAGAGTATGCAGCCGGATTAATTGCCTTAAACAGTATTTTCCAAGTTTTACTTTACAGTGTATACGCTTATGTATTTATAACGGTTTTACCTCCATATTTTGGTTACAAAGGATTTTTAGTAGACATCAGTATTGCTCAAATTGCCGAAAGTGTGGGCATTTATTTAGGTATTCCCTTTGCCTTGGGCATTATCAGCAGATATAGTATAATAGCTTTAAAAGGAGAGGAATGGTTTAACAAAAAATATGTTCCTGTAATTTCACCCATTACCTTACTAGCATTATTATTTACTATTATTTTGATGTTTAGTTTAAAGGGAGAGTTAATAGTACAAATACCTTTAGATGTGGTTCGCATTGCTATTCCATTAGTCATCTATTTTATGTTGATGTTTGTGGTAAGTTTCTTCATTGGTAAATATTTTGGAGCCGATTATTCGAAGAGTACATCCATTGCGTTTACGGCTACTGGAAATAATTTTGAATTAGCCATAGCAGTAGCTATTGGGGTATTTGGAATTAACAGCGGACAAGCCTTTGCGGGGGTTATAGGCCCATTGGTAGAAGT
>JBILKW010000137.1:0-5908 GCA_044376465.1 Sphingobacteriales bacterium
ATATCATATATTTGATGTTCTACACATAGGAATATTATACTTTATAAAATTGTTTTTAGTTTCTACATTAATGAAGCGATACTTATTAACACTGGCAGGAATATTAAGTTTTATGCAAACATTTGCACAAGACATGCACTTTTCGCAATTTTATGCAGCCCCTTTGTACTTAAACCCTGCATTTGCAGGTACAGCAGGTGGCCCGCGTTTTACACTTAACTACCGTAATCAATGGCCAGGCATTAACAATGCATTTAAAAATCTAGCGTTTGGTTATGATCAATACATGCCTGCTCTAAACGGCGGCATTGGAGTTCTAGTTACCAATGATAACCAAGCAGGAGGTGTTTTTAAAAGCACTAGAATTGCGGGTATGTACTCTTACCAACTAAAAGTAAACAATAAATTAACAATTAAACCTGGTATTTATACAGCATATTCTAACAATTCAGTAAATACAAATGGCTTGGTATATAGATATGTAAACGGTGTGCCTGATTTAAATTCAGGAGAAACCTTTGGTGCAAACTTAAGCAAGAGTTTTGTTGACTTTGGTGCTGGAGCCTTATTTTTTACCGAAAGAGTGTTTGGTGGGGTGTCAATTGATCACTTAACAGAACCCAATCAATCCTTAACAGATGGGAACTCACCCTTACCACGCAAATATACAGCCCATTTAGGTGCATTTATTCCGGTTGGTAAAAAACAATTCAACGCATCTATTTCACCGAATGTGTTGTTTCAGCAACAATCCTCTTGGAGTCAGTTAAATTTAGGTATGTATTATAACCGAGGTCCAATTGTGCTAGGTGGTTGGTACAGAACTAGTTTTGTGAATGGAGATGCCTTTATTGGCTTGGTGGGTATTAAATATGATATTTATAAATTTGGATATAGTTATGACATTGTAACCTCAGAATTAAGAGCTTCCGCTTCTGGTGCACATGAATTTTCAATGTCTATAGAGTTGCCTCCGCCAAATAAAAAAGGCAGAGCTCGCAATTACAAAAGAGTAAATTGTCCTTCTTTTTAGCATTTTAGAATAATATTAAATATATTTACTTCGTTTTTAAGCAAAATTTAGCAATTAAATAATGAAAAAGCTGATTAATTTTTCTGTCAAATTATTAATTGTAGGAGTCTCAATTTCTGCAGTTTCTTGTTCACAGAAATCATCTACTACCGGTTGGAAATATAACGACAAGAACAACGGTGGTTTTCAAGTGTTCAAAAACGTTGAACAAGCAACTGGTCCTGGGTTAGTGTTGGTTGAAGGTGGGACATTTGTAATGGGTTCAATGGAGCAAGATCTTTTACACGATCAAGACAATTTAGAACGTCGCATTACGGTTTCATCGTTTTATATGGACGAGTCTGAGGTTTCTAATTTAGATTATCTAGAATATTTATATTGGTTGCAAAGAGTATACGGCCAGGATTACCCTGAGGTATACAAAAAAGCACTACCTGACACCTTAGTTTGGAGAAATCCACTATCGTTTAACGAACCTTTCGTTGATAATTATTTCCGTCATCCTTCTTACCAGAACTACCCAGTAGTTGGAGTTTCGTGGGTTCAAGCCAACGAATTTTGTGCTTGGAGAACAGACCGTGTAAACGAAAGAATCTTAGTGAATAAGGGAATTCTAAAAGATAATCCTAACCAAGTAAATGAAGATAACTTCAATACCGATGCTTATTTAGCCGGACAGTATGAAGGTATGGTTAAGAAAAACTTAAAAAACCTTGATCCTAATGGCGAACCAACTCGCCGTGTTCGTATGCAAGATGGTATATTGCTACCAAATTATCGCTTACCTACAGAAGCTGAGTGGGAATATGCTGCCAAAGCTTTAAAAGGAAATTCTAACTACGAAAATGTAGGAGAGAAAAAATTATATGCTTGGAACGGTTTAACTATGCGCGACGAAATTGGACGTGGTAAAGGTATTATGTATGCCAACTACAAAAGAGGACGTGGTGATAACATGGGGGTTGCTGGTTACTTAAATGATAACTACGATTACACTGGTCCGGTGAAAGCATTTTTACCAAACGATTACGGCTTGTATAACATGGCTGGAAACGTAAGCGAGTGGGTAATGGATGTTTACCGTCCTCTATCTCCTGAAGACAAAGACGATTTAAATCCTTTCCGTGGTAACGTTTATGGTAAGCCACAATTAGATGCCGATGGTAACATCGCAGAAAAAGACAGTTTAGGTAGAATTAAACGTTCTACAGATTACGATACGTACTCAAATCCCGATAAACGCGGCGATTTAGACGACGAGTCTATGTATGCATACGGAGTAACTAGTATGATAAATAATAAAGCTAGAGTTTACAAAGGCGGTTCTTGGAATGATAGAGCATATTTCTTAAACCCTGGTATGAGAAGATTTAAAGATGAAGAAGCAAGTAGCGCTGATATTGGATTTCGCTGTGCAATGGTGCGTTTAGGCTCTCCAAACGGTAAAAAATTCAAGCAAAACGGACCAAATAAAAAGTAATTAATTTTTATAAAAAAATACTAGCCCCCTCTCTAAATTGGGGGCTTTTTTTATGACTCAATTAGAAGGCGGATATAGAATTAACGGTGTTTCAAAAAAGAAAAACGCTTTGCTTCCCAGCGTTTCAGTGCTTACTGTTGTATTTAACAGCGAAGAATTTATTGAGCGCACAATTCTCTCCGTTTTGTCTCAGACATATCCCAACATAGAGCACATAATACTTGATGGAGCTTCGAATGATAATACCTTAACTATTATAAAAAAGTACAACGATAAAGTTGGGTATTGGAAATCAGAAAAAGATTCTGGTATTTATGATGCAATGAATAAAGTTCAAGAATTATCTAGCGCTGACTATATAATGTTCTTGAACTCTGGAGACGAATTTAATGATGTTGATGTATTAACTAATGTGTTTTCAAATACAACAAACGCCGATCTATATTATGGAGATACCTTGATTACTGATGATCAAGGAAAGCCTTTACATCATAGAAGATTAAGACCGCCACAGCAATTAAATTGGACCGATTTTCGTTATGGAATGTTAGTCTGCCATCAATCTATAATTATTAAAAAAGAACTCTCATCAACCTATAATACAACCTATAGAATAGCTGCTGATATTGATTGGGCAATTCGTTCTGTAAAAAAATCAAATATCATTATCAATACTCAACTTACTATTTCTAAATTTATGGATGGAGGAATGTCTAGCATCCATCATAGAAAAGGCCTACAAGAACGATTTTTAATTTTGTCTAAACACTTTGGCTTACTGCCCAATCTGTTGGTTCATTTTTATATGATCTTAAGATTGATTAGAGATAAAATATTTAGACGATAAACGTTTTTAATCCGTTCCACCACTTAATTTTTAGTTCTTGGTTTAATTGCAATTCTGAAAGTGAAGGGCAGAAATAAATCTTTGTGCTTTCTAAAGATTTTATGCTTAATAATTCAGGACCATAGTTCGCAGATTCTGCAAAACATATTACTTTTTGTGAAGGAAATTCTTTGGCAATTTGATCGAAATTACGAATGTTTTTAATACTGGAAACACATAAAGCAACCTCATTTTCTGAGAGTTTTAGTGCGGTTAAGGTTTTTGTAAATAACAACTTATCAATTGCTGGGATGTCTTTATCTTCTGAAAATACAATGAACACGGTGTTTTGGAGGTTATCCCCGGTATAAACGAATAATCTATTATCTATTTGTTCAATCAAAGCTTCTACTGCTACAGAATTTTTTTCTGAAGCAGGTAAAATATCTGTAAATTCTTGTTTTATAAGGTATAAGGGCTCGTTAAACAAGTGTTTTAAGCTATAAGTATCGGGGGCTAATAAATTATCGTCCATTCTGCTAAATTAAAAAAAGCATTTATATAACATCAATCTTTTGTATTCGTTGTATCACTTTGAAATTTATTCTATTTTAGCACAAATAACCAAAAAGTAATTAAAATTTAAGATGAAGCGATTTAATTGGTACAAAAGAACAATACTTTCTGTTGCATGCATAGGCATGGTGTTTAGCGTGATGGCTCAGAACTCAGATGTTTTGATGACCATCGGGAAAGAAAACGTATCGAAAAAAGAGTTCGAGTACGTATTTAAGAAAAATAATAAACAAGCACTTAACCCAGATGAGAAAAGTTTACGTGAATATTTAGACTTGTACATCAACTTTAAGCTCAAAGTTATTGAGGCTAAAAGTTTAGGGATGGATACGGTTGGTTCATTTATTAAAGAATTAGCAGGTTACCGTAAGCAATTAGCGGCACCATATTTAACAGATAAAGAAGTTAACGAGCGTTTGATCAATGAGGCTTGGGAGCGCTCTCAAAAAGAAATACGTGCTTCACACATTTTAGTGAATTGTACGGAAGATGCTTCGCCAAAAGATACTCTTGCTGCCTTCAATAAAATTATGGCGTTACGCAAAAGAATAGTTGAGCGTAAAGAAGATTTTGGTAAAGTAGCTAGTGAAGGTTCGCAAGACCCAACGGCAAAAAACAACAAGGGCGATTTAGGATACTTTTCAGCTTTTGCAATGGTTTACCCTTTCGAGTCGGTTTGTTATACCACAAAGCTGGGTTCAGTAAGCATGCCTTTCCGTACTCGTTACGGATATCATATTGTAAAAGTGGTAGATACTCGCCCTGCACAAGGGGAGGTTAAAGCTGCTCACATCATGATTCGTTTTAATGAAAAAGCAACTAAACAAGATACCTTAAAAGGAAAAGAGAAAATTGATGAAATATACGCTCGTTTAGTAAAGGGTGAAAAGTTTGATGAACTTGCAAAACAATATTCGGAAGATAAAGCCTCTGCAAAAAATGGCGGTGCAATGCAAATGTTTGGTACAGGTAAAATGGTATTGGAGTTTGAGCAACAAGCATTCGCATTAAAAAATATCGGCGACTACTCTAAGCCTTTTACTACCCCATACGGATGGCACATTGTTAAATTATTAGAACGCAAGGCTCCACCTGCTTTCGAAAAAGCAAAAGAAGATTTGAAAGCAAAAATAAATAGAGATACTCGATCAGATTTAAATAAAATTTCATTTATAAGTAAACTCAAAAAGAACTATAGTTTTACGGAGAACAATAAAGCCTTGCAGTATTTTTATGCCGACTTAGATTCTTCTCTATTAAAAGCTACATTTAAAAAATCGCAAACTAAAAATCCAACGGAGTTATTATTTACGATTCAGGGAGAAAAATATTTAGTGTCTGATTTCGCAGATTACATAGTTACTGCTCAACTAGGAATTACAAAAGAATCGGCATTTAAAGTAAAAAAAGATTTGTACGATATGTATGTTTCTAAAATGTTGATGGATTACGAAGAAGCAAGATTGGATGCAAAATATCCAGAGTTTAAAGCATTAATGGAAGAATATCGTGATGGTATTTTATTGTTTGAATTAACAGATCAAAAAGTTTGGTCGGCAGCAGTTAAAGACACCGCAGGTTTGGAAAGTTTCTTTAAAGGAAACCAAATTAAGTACATGTGGCCAGATAGGTTGAACGCAACCATTTACACTTGTGCAAATGCCGAAATTGCCAAAGAAGTTAGAGCATTATTGAAAAATAAAAAAATTACACAAGATTCTTTATTGAGAAGGGTAAATAAACAAAACCCATTAAACTTAACTATTAAAACAGATAAGTTTGAGCCAGGTGAGAATTCTATAATTGATGGAATTGCTTGGAAAAAAGGTCTCAGCAAAGACATTACTTCTAACAACACAGTAGTATTTGTTTCGGTAAAAGAAAAAATGAAAGCACAGCCAAAACAATTTTCAGAAGTACGTGGTGCAGCAACCGCTGATTACCAAACGTATTTAGAAAAAAATTGGCTCGATAATTTACGTAAGAAATACCC
>JBILKW010000028.1:0-17211 GCA_044376465.1 Sphingobacteriales bacterium
CCAAAACTACCGAGAATAGATACGAATGCGGTGGATAGTAATGTGGTGATGGTTGATTCGGTGATACAGTTATAAATTGTAAATTGTGAATTGTTAATGGTGAATGAGGGTTCATTCACCATTAACAATTCACAATTTACAATTCAATTAAAGTTTCTGTAAAAACGTATCCGACTTTACTTTTGTTAAATCACCTAAATACGACCAACGTATTCCGGTTAAATATTTCTTCACCACAGCATTCACATCTTTTGCTGGAACTTGATTAATATTTGTGATAAAATCGTTAAAGTTTTTATAAGAACCTTTTACTTCGTTAATACCAAGGCCTTGAGATTGTGCAGCATTGGTTTCTAAGCCCATATAATAAGTTGTTACGTACGAACTTTTTTGATTTTCTATTTCTTGAGTAGAAAAACCTACGGTTTTAATCTTTTTTATTTCATCAATAATAACTTGTACCGCTTGATCTGGATCTGTAGTGGTTACATATACATTAGAACACGGATTCATATTAGTTTGATAAAATGCAGCAGGTGCATAAGATAAACTCCTGTTCGTTCTTATTTCATCAAACAACCTATCTTGCAAAATGCCAAAAGCTAATTGCATAGCATATTGTTCATCTGTACCATACGCGGCGCCGTTCATAACACCACGAATATAATTCGTAGCGATTTTACGTTCCTCGGTGTTTAGGGTAGATTTATTTATGGTTAACATGGTCTGCTTAGCTGGTATAAAATTACCTACAGGCATATTTTTTGTTAGCTTTTTTACTTTTTCAATTAATTGAGCTTTATCAATTTTACCTACCACTACTAAAAAAGTTTGTTTTTTATTCATTACTTTTTTAAAATGATTTTTTAAATCTTCCAAGGTTAATTTATTTAAACTTTCTTCAGATCCATTAGTATTTTTATCGTAGTTTAAATTAGCAAAAGCATCGTTCATTGCCATTTCTGTTAAATACGAATCTGGATCTGATTTTTCTTGTTGAACATTAGAGACCATTGCCTCTCTTTGTTTTTTAAACTCTGCTTCGTCGAATATTGGAGAATTAATAACCTCGTCGAATATTGACCATGAATTTTCAAAATTTCTATTTACACAATTTAATGCGATGTTACCAAAATCTAATCCGGAATTACCACCAATGGTACTTCCCATTTTATCTAACAAACGGTTATAATCGGATTTAGGATATTTAGCAGTACCTGAGGTAGTAATTAAATCGAGCATCAAATTTTCAATTCCTTCTTGCTCTTTTGTATAATTTGAAGTACCGCCTTTTATAAATAAACGTACACTTACTATCTGGTTGCTGGTTGGTTTGTAAATAACTTTAAAGCCATCTACCATAATTTCTTCAACCGTGTTTTTTGTTTGTGCGATGCCAGTGCTTGTAATTAACAACACTGCTGCACTAAATATTGATACAATTATTTTTTTCATTTGATTGCCTTCTTAATCTGAAATTATTTTTTAACAATGGTAAAAGAAACTTTTCTATTACTTGCATTTACTTCCTCAACACCTGCTTTTACTTTTTTCACTTGAAATGCTTTGTTTGAAGTTCCAATAATTCTGGTTTCCGCAATACCAGCATCTGTTAATGCTTTTAAAAGGGTATTGTATCTATCCATCCCAATGGTTTTTTTCTCTCCATCATGGTAGGTAGCTTCAATAGAAATGTTTACAAATGGGTTAATTTTTAACCACTGAATTAAACTTGTAAGCTTCTCTTTATTTTTTTCTTCCGATAAATTAACCTCATCTTTATTAAATGCTAAGGTATACTCTTCCATGCTTAAACTTGGTGCAAAAAACTCATCAGTATTCATGGACTTTTTCATACCGTTACGTAGCATAACACCCATTACATAAGGCTTACCTTTAATGTATTTACGAACGTAATTTTTAATGTCTTCGCGCGTTACTTTTTGTAGGTTAGCCTCGTAATTTGTATAGTAAGGAATGGTTGCAGAGCACCACCAATACGTTACCGTATGTATAAAGTTTGATGGTTTTTCTTTGTTAAATTCTTCTTGTATTGAAAGTTGATCTTTGGCTGTTTGCAATTGCTCATCGTTGAAATAATCATCGCTATCCCACTCGTTAATATTCTTCCAAAGTACTTCGTAAGCTTCTTTCATCTTGCGCGGACTAGGTACCATAATAATGTTGATAGGACCTACATATTTAGCAGTTGAGTAACCTACATTTACTTGAAACGCTAATCCTGTTTCTACTAATTCTTTGTAAAGTTTTGCGTTTTTTTGTTGTAAAATGTAAGAAAATACATCAGCAGCATACGTTGCATTAATGTCTCCACGCGTATCCGGGCCATGGTAAGTTAGCATGAACAAAGGAACTTGTGCATTTGGCGATTCTATAACCACTTGTTTCGCATATTCTATAGGCTTAAACTCAGGTATTGGCCACTTTTGGAAAGGATCAAAGCCAGATGGTGCCCAATCTCCAAAATATTTTTCTACTTCAGCAAATATCTTATTGTGATCAACATCGCCACTAATAGCTAATAATGAATTGTTTGGGTGGTAATATTTATTTTTAATAACATTCATTTTTTCTGCGGTTGCAGTATAAATAATGTTATAATCACCAATTGGATTTTTACGACTGTAATTATCTTGCCACACTTCTTTGTTCATTCTATCAAATAAACCAAAAAACGGGTTCGACTCTGCGCGTTGAAATTCACCTGCAACCACAGGGTTTTCTTTACGCATTTCTACAGTATCAAACAATGGGTACCTAATAGCACTGTTCATAAACGATAAACCATCACTCACTTTGTCTTTGCTTAAGGTTACAAAATAATTAACTCGCTCGTCTGAGGTAGTTCCATTAAAAGAAATCCCTAATTCGTTTACACGATCTAAAAATGCTTTTTGAGAAGGATATGTTTTGTTTGCTTTAAAGAACATGTGTTCATATAAATGAGATAATCCATTATAGTCATTATCTTCAGTATATGCACCGTTTCTTACCACAATTTCAATAGTTGCCAAAGGCACATTGGCATCTTCAATAACGAGTATTTCTAATCCGTTATTAAGTTTTTTCATGAAGAAGTTATCTGGTAACTTCTCTTGTGCAATTGCGGGCAAACTTAGCGCAGCTGCTCCAATGAAAACAATTAGTTTTTTAAACATAGTTTGAGTGTTAATAATCGTAAATATATTGCTTATCTGTAAAATATACTACATGTAAAAAAGTATTTACATGTAGTATACTTTAAAATGTTAGTTTTTATCTATTCGGAAAACTCGTTAACAGACTAAAATGCATAAAAAAAGTCTCGCTTTTATGGAAGCGAGACTTTAAAAAAATTTTTTGGATGATTTATTTTACTGCATCAACAACCGCTTTAAAAGCTTCAGGATTGTTCATCGCTAAATCTGCTAATACTTTACGGTTTAATCCGATGTTTTTAGCGTTTAACTTACCCATAAATACTGAGTATGAAAGACCTTGCTGACGAGTACCTGCATTGATACGTTGTATCCATAATGCACGGAATTCTCTTTTCTTAACTTTTCTATCACGATATGCATATTGCATACCTTTTTCTAAAGTGTTTTTAGCTATTGTAAAAACTTTACTTCTAGAACCCCAATAGCCTCTTGCTAATTTAAGGATTTTCTTTCTTCTGCGGCGGGCCGCAACAACGTTAACCGATCTTGGCATTTCTTTACGTTTTTTGGATACCGGTGTCTCATTTTTTGGATCTTAATACCGGTTACCTGGTTAAAAATTAATTAAACTGTGTCGTACTTTCCGAACTGTCATTTGGCAATTACTTGCCCATGCAAAGCATTCTTTCAACATTACCTCTATCGGCATCAGTCACGTATGCTGTACCAGATAAACCTCTTTTTTGTTTCGTGGTTTTCTTGGTCAAGATGTGACTTTTGAAAGCGCTTTTTCGTGCAATCTTACCTGTTCCAGTGAGCTTAAATCGCTTCTTAGCACTGGAATTAGTTTTCATTTTTGGCATCGCTTGTTTATTTATTTGGTTAAATTATTTTTTTGTTTTTGCAGCAATAAAGATGAACATTCTTTTTCCTTCTAATTTGGGTAATTGCTCTACTTTACCGTAATCTTCTAATGCCTGAGCAAATTTTAACAATAAAATCTCCCCTTGCTCTTTGTACACAATTGCTCTGCCTTTGAAATGTACAAAGGCTTTCACTTTTGCTCCGTCTTCTAAAAAGTTGATGGCATGTTTTAATTTGAATTCAAAATCATGATCATCGGTATTAGGTCCGAAGCGTATTTCTTTGATGACAGTCTTTGCAGCTTTCGCCTTAATTTCCTTCATCTTTTTCTTTTGCTCGTATATAAACTTGTTATAGTCTATAATCTTACAAACGGGTGGAACAGCATTTGGAGAAATTTCAACAAGATCTAACCCTTCTTCATCTGCCATAGCCAACGCATCTCGTAATTTTAAGATCTGTGGCTCAGCTCCATCCATAACTACACGTACTTCAAAAGCTTTAATATGCTCATTAATACGGTGTTCTGCCTCTTTCTTCCTACCGAATCTATTGTCGGTTCTGGAAGAGTTGAAATTCTGTGCTATAATTTCCTCCTTTTTAGTTATTTGTTATTCAGTTATTAGGTTATTCGCTTAATACTCTTAATTTATTAGAATTTAGAGTTTAGTATTTAGAATTTCCTAAATTATACTTTTGTTTCTTTTTTCATTAATTCAACGAACTCATCAAGGGATAAACTTCCCAAATCGCCCTCACCGTGCTTTCTAACAGATACTTGGCCATTTTCTTGTTCCTTTTCACCAACGATAAGCATAAATGGTATTTTTTTCACTTCTGCATCACGTATTTTCTTCCCAATCTTCTCGTCTCTGTTGTCAATTAGCCCGCGAATATCGTAATTATTTAGCGAATCTGAAATAGTTTTTGCATAATCTGCATATTTTTCGCTAATCGGTAGAATAATGTATTGATCGGGACTTAGCCATAATGGGAAATTACCTGCGCAATGTTCAATTAAAACGGCTACAAAACGCTCTAATGAGCCAAATGGTGCTCTATGAATCATAACCGGGCGATGTTTCTGATTGTCGCTGCCTGTATATTCCAATTCAAATCGTTCTGGTAAATTATAATCAACTTGTATGGTTCCTAATTGCCATTTTCTGCCCAAAGCATCTTTCACCATGAAATCTAACTTCGGTCCGTAAAATGCAGCTTCACCTAATTCTACAACAGTTTTTAAACCTTTTTCAGCTGCAGCTTCAATAATTGAGTTTTCAGCTAAAGTCCAATTTTCATCAGAACCTATATATTTTGCATGGTTATTGGGGTCTCTCAATGAAATTTGAGCAGTATAATTTTCAAAACCCAGTGCTCCAAAAACATACAATACCAAATCAATTACTTTTTTAAACTCTTCTTTTACTTGATCGGGGCGGCAAAATAAATGAGCGTCGTCTTGCGTAAAGCCACGTACACGAGTTAAACCGTGTAGCTCACCACTTTGCTCGTAACGGTAAACAGTACCGAACTCCGAGAACCTAACTGGTAGATCTTTATATGAGCGTGGTTTAGTTTTATATATTTCGCAATGGTGTGGGCAGTTCATCGGTTTTAAGAAGAACTCCTCGCCTTCTTGTGGTGTTTTTATGGGTTGAAAAGAATCGGCACCATATTTATCATAATGCCCAGAAGTAATGTACAGTTGTTTATGTCCAATATGCGGAGTAATTACTGGTTCATAACCCGATTTTATTTGCGCTTTTTGTAAAAACTGAACTAAGCGCTCGCGTAAAGCTGCACCTTTTGGTAACCATAAAGGTAAACCCATGCCCACCTTATCAGAAAATGCAAATAATTCTAACTCTTTGCCCAATTTACGATGGTCGCGTTTCTTGGCTTCTTCTAATAAATGAAGGTAATCTGTTAGTTCAGATAACTTAGGGTAAGTTACAGCATATAAACGTGTTAACTGTTTATTTTTTTCGTCGCCTCTCCAATAAGCTCCTGCTACACTCATTAACTTTACCGCTTTTATGAAACCTGTATTGGGTATGTGTGGCCCACGGCATAAATCGGTAAAATTGCCTTGTGAGTAAAAGGTAATTTCGCCATCGTTTAAGCCTTCTAATAAATCTAATTTATACTCATCGCCTTTTTCTTTAAAATAATTGATGGCATCTTGTTTAGAAACTTCTTTGCGAATATACTCTGCTTTCGTTTTAGCAAGCTCTATAATTTTATCTTCAATCTTCTTAAAATCGTCTGAAGAGAACTGTCTATCACCAAAATCAACATCGTAATAAAAGCCCGTTTCAATACTTGGGCCTATACCGAATTTAGTGCCTGGGTACAATGCCTCTAGGGCCTCTGCCATTAAATGCGCAGAAGAGTGCCAAAAAGTAGCCTTCCCTTTATCATCATTCCAGGTTAATAATTTTAAACTAACATCGGTATTTATTGGGCGCGAAGCATCCCAAACTTCACCATTCACTTCAGCAGCTAACACATTACGAGCTAAACCTTCTGAAATACTCAAAGCCACCTGATACGAAGAGGTGCCCTTTGAAAACTCTTTCACTGTCCCGTCAGGAAGTGTTACGTTAATCATCATTGTATTAATTTTTTATTGATTTAATAGTATTGTTTACTCTTTCTATTCCCTTACGTGCCAAAGCATAATCGTTTTTTAAATTCATTGCAAATTCGAAATCGGCAATAGCAGCCTCATGCATACTCTTAGACTCTTCACATAAACCACGCATATAATACGCTTCAGCATATTTAGGATTAATTTTAATAGCTCTCGAAAAATCTAACATTGCCAAATCTATCACTCTTAATTCATATCTAATAATTCCTAAGTTAAAATGTGCATTTGTGTAGGTAGAATCTAGCTCCACAATTTTGGTATAATCTTGTATGGCTTTGTCGAGGTCTTTTATATTCTGGTAATAATATGCTCTGGCATAATACCCTTCTGTTGAATTTGGTTTTATTTTGATGGCTGCATTAAAGTGGTCGAGTGCTTCGCTTTTACCTTCGCCCATGGTAAGTAAACCCATTTGCATATATGCTTTAAAATTATCAGGGTCTTGCTCAACTGCCGTTAAGAAATTCGACATTGCCTTATCATTCTTTTTTTGCTCTCTGTAAATCATTCCTTTCCAGAAATATCCATCAGAATAATACTTGTTAATTTTTAAGCCTTCATTAATTTTCTCAAATGCTAAATCGTATTTTTTAACTAAAAAATATAACTCACCCAATTTCACATAACTCATGTAGCTTTTTTTATTTATGCTGATGGCTTTTTCTAAGGCTGCTTTTGCTTGTGCGGGCTCTGATTTGTATAAGTGATAATCTGCAAGAGTATTGTAAATAGGCATGTAAGTTGTGTCAATGCCTAAACCTTTAACCAGATCATTGTATGCATAATCAAGCTGTTTATTGAGTATGTAATACTTCGCTCTATCATTATAACCAGAGGGGTTACCCGGCGATGCATTTACCGCTTTGTTTAAGTTCGCCAACTCTTCTGGTACGGGCGCACCAGTAACCACAGCAGAATCTGCAGAACTAGTTTCATTATTTTTTTTTGTTTCGTTTTGTTTACATGCAGAAAACAATAAAACAGATATTGCAATTAAAATGTATCTCATATTAAACATTCGAGGTTATGTTCATAGCCATTGCAAGTACATCTACAATGTGTATGGTTTTTATTGGCAATTTATTTTTTTCGATATAGGCTTGTACGTGCAGTAAACATGAGGCATCTGAAGAAATAATGTACTCTGCACCTGTTGCCAAGGCATTATTTACTTTTTGTTGAGCCATTGCAGTAGATATGGATTCGAATTTTACAGAAAAAGTACCACCAAATCCGCAGCATGTTTCTACATCATTCATTTCCATTAGCTCTATACCATTAATCATGTTTAGTAACTCACGAGGTTCATTTTTAATGCCACACTCGCGCAAGGCCCCACAAGCATCGTGGTAAGTTGCGTTTAAATGAAGGTTTAATCCCGATAAATCAACCTTTAAAATATTGATCAAGAAATCGGTAAGCTCATATATTTTAGCTTGTACAGCCCTACATTTATTATGTGATGCAGAGTTAGTAAAGAGTTCTGAGTAATAACTTTTAACCATGCCTGTACAAGAACCCGAAGGCGATACTATGTAATGTTCTGCAGTATAATCTCCTAAAAACTTTTCAGCTACTTGTTTGGCTTCATCCCAATAGCCCGAGTTAAATGCAGGTTGTGCACAACAGGTTTGGTTGGGGTTATAGATTACTTCACAGCCAAGATGTTCCAAAACAGCAAGCATGTTACTGGCTGTATCTGGGTAAAGCTGATCCATAAAACAAGGGATAAATACTTCTACTTTCATTTCCTACAAAAATAGGCTAATTAATGGATTTGAACTAATTTCTCTTTAATCTACTAAGTAATACAAATCCTATCACAAAAAATAAACCTAAGCTAAATACAGAATTTCTCATGTTTCCTGTAAGTTCTTCTATTAATCCATAAGATGCTGTGCCTAAAACAATGGCAACTTTTTCGGAAGTGTCGTAAAAACTAAAAAAAGAGGTGGTATCTTTTGTTTCGGGTAATAATTTAGAATAGGTGGAGCGTGACAAGGATTGGCTACCGCCCATCACAATACCTACGCATAAAGCCAATACATAAAATTGATTGGCGTTAACCACGAAATAAGCACTAATGCAAATTGAAATCCAAATTATTAATGCGATAAGTAATGCTTTAATATTTCCTATTTTTTTTGATAAAAATGCAAATAAATAGGCTCCGCCAATGGCAACAAATTGTATAATTAAGATGGTTGCAATTAACTGGCCGCTTTCTAACTTTAATTCTTTACTACCAAACAAAGTGGCCACATACATTACAGTTTGTATACCCATGGTAAAAAAGAAAAACGAAACTAAAAAAGCTTTTAATTTTTTATGTTCTTTTAATAATTTCCATACACTAGAAAGCTCTCTGTAGCCTTTAAATAAAACATCAAATTTCAGTTTAATTCTAGATTGGCTTTTAGGTAAATAATAAAAAGTGTATTGTGCAAAACTAAACCACCAGATACCTACAGCTAGAAAGGCTATTCGGGCGGGTAAAGAAGAATCTTTGGGGATACCAAAAGATTCGGGAAAAAGTATGATAACTAAATTCAAAATAAGTAATAAGGAACTCCCTACATACCCTAATGCAAAGCCTTTTGCGCTTACTTTGTCTTGTTCTTCTTCTGTAGCTATTTCTGGCAAATAGGAGTTGTAAAAAACTAAACTTCCGGCCCAGCCGAAGGTACCAAGCACAAATGCAATTATGCCAAATTCTATATTTGTTTTGTTGAAAAAGAACAATGCAGAACAACTAATAGAACCTATAAAACAAAAAGTTTGCATAAATCTTTTTTTACTTCCATTATAATCTGCAATACCAGATAATATAGGTGATAATAAAGCCACCACTAAAAAAGCAAAGGAAAGTGCAAAGCTATAGAGCACGGTATTTTCTAACTCATATCCAAAGAACGAAACTCGCGAGCTACCATCTGCAAGCGTTACGGCAGTCCAATAAATTGGAAATATAGTAGACGTGATGGTGAGGTTGTACACAGAATTTGCCCAATCGTAAAATGCCCAAGCATTTATTACACGTTTTTTTTGAATGGGCGATAATTGATCTGTAAAACGAATACTCATTGGGTAAAAAATATTTATATTTTTGTGAAATTAATATTTTCTAATGAAAGTTCAATCAAATTGTAGGAATTGTTCGGAAAGCTCGGGAAATACTGGGCAAAAAGAAGAACGATCTGTTTTTTGTGGAGAACTACTTAATAAAACTCGTTTCGATGAACAAGAATTAAGTACTCATCAACCAATTTACTGAGAAACAAAACTGTTGATTGTATAAACAGGATGAACATTCTTGGGCAAAACGTTTTTCAAAGAAAATAGGTTTAGTTGTTCAATTTATATCGATGTTAATTGCTTCATTTATACTATGGCTAGTAATCTTATTAAGCGTTTCAATACATACAAGCTCGAACTTATAATCATTACCTTGGGTAGCCTACACCAAGTTTTACAAAAAATTGCGCTTGTGAAAATTCCTTGGGTTGATAATTATGGTGATGATTTATTAGCAATTCCTTTTGTATCCTCTTGCGTATTGCTCATGGAAAATTTCTTAGTCTATAAAAATCATATTCGTAAACATAGCTTCGGACAGCTTCTCTTTATATTTATATTAATAAGCGTGGTGTTTGAGTTCATCATCCCAAAATACTCACCCCATTATACATACGACCCGTACGATGTATTGTATTATTTTATTGGATTTATAGCTTATTACGTTGCAAAAAAAAATCTCGATTGATTTTAAAACCGAGATTTTTACTGTACAATTTAATTAGGTGATGTAAGCTTATTAAAGTTTAGACACGTCTGTAGCTCCACTCGTATCTTTAGTTACTTTGCTTGGTGAACCTTTATATTTAATAGAGCTTGCACCGCTACCGCTAATTGCTAACTCATCGGTTACAAAAATTTTGCAATCTGCAGCTCCTTTAGAATCTATGGCGTATTTGCTTACTTCTAAATTTAGGGCATCTAATTCTGAAGCTCCAGTCATCTCCAAAGCATGAGTATCTACTTTTCCTTTTAACTGCACTTCTGTTGCACCCGAAAATTTGCTGATTAAAAGTTTTGCGTTTATGCCTAATTCAACTTCTGTTGCACCACTTGTTTTTAATTCAAATTTATCGGCATCAAATAGATCTGATGATTTTACTTCAACCGCACCTGAGCAAGTTAAGGCATTAAGGCTTGGAGTTTGTATGGTAATAACTATTTTTCTCGATTTATAATCGTAAACTTTACCTTCCTTTTCGTAAGAAATTAAAAGCTTATCGCCACTTTTTGATGTTTTAGTGCGGCTCATGTCTTTTTCATCTGCCTCCACTTTTACAGCATAGGTATTAGATTTTATGATTCTAATTTCAAATGCACCCGATACTTCAATTTTATTGAAACCACTCAGGTTTCTGTCTTCAGTGTTTAAAACATTAATTGAATTGCTAACAGGTATTAGTGTTGGGTTAGCATGAATTAAAGGACGAGCTATTCCAGCAATTAAAGCTAGAAAAACAATGGTTAGTATTGATTTTTTCATAAGTAAATGAGGGTATAAGGTTAAATTTGTTATAAAGACGCCATGAGTTTAACAAGGGTTGCATCAATGCTGAAAAAAATTAATATTTTGCGCCGTGTTATCGATTTTAATTCCAATATATAATTTTAATGTGGCTCCGCTTGTACGCAAACTACACAGTATGGCCACTGCAGAACAAATTTCTTTTGAAATCATTTGTATTGATGATGCTTCTACACAAACTCAGCCCGAAAACGCAAGTATAAGTAATTTAGCTAATGTGCAATACCATTGCTTAGGGAGCAATATTGGCCGTTCGGCACTGCGAAATTTATTAGCAGAAAAAGCACAGCATCCATATTTACTGTTTATAGATACAGATATGGAAGTGCTAAAATCTGATTTCATCCATCAATACATACAACACTTGGCAAACTACGATTTAATTTATGGTGGTATTTTGTACGAGCCTTTGTTAAGAAATAAATCGTATGTATTACGTTGGAAATACGGCATAGAACGAGAAGCCATAAATCATAGACAAAGAAGCGAGGAACCCTATTTTAGTGTTAAAACATGTAACTTACTAATTAAGCGAGAAGTATTTAACACGATCAAATTTAACGAAAAGATTCGCGAATATGGGCATGAAGATACCTTATTTAGCTTAGAAATTGAACGAAAAAAATTAAAGGTATTACACCTCCAAAATCCTTTATGTCATTCGGGTTTAGAAGATGCTGCATGTTACTTACGCAAGGTTAAGGTAGCTTGTAAAAGTTTGCATTTTATTTCCGAACATTATTTAAACGAAGAAGAGAAAAACCAAATACGTTTATTGTATTTTTATAATCGTTTAAGAAAAATGGGCTTGCTTTGGTTTGTAAGAACAACTTATATGCTGTTTGAAAAAAAGATACTTGCAAATTTACATTCATCAAACCCAAATTTAAAACTATTGGATATGTATAAATTAATTTCTTATGATGGTGCTGTAAATGCAGCTAACTATTAGGCTACTCGCTCGTAAATCTCTAGTAATTTCTGTTCTTCTTTTTGCCAGTTATACTCCTCGCGAGCCAATATGCAATTGCTACGGAGTTTGTTGTACAAGGCCTTATCATTCAACAATAAATTAATAGAATCTGCTAAGTTTTTAGCGTTTAACTCAGTAAGTACTGCCACTTGGTATTTCTCATTAATTTTTTGATACTCTGGAAAATCATTGGTAACAGATGGAATGCCTGCGTGTATATAATCGAAACATTTATTGTTTAAAGAATAGTAATAACTCAAACCTAAATTGTCGGAGACGTTAATGCCGAGGTATGCTTTAGCCGTAATGGTAGGTAATTTATTTGGCTCAATATATCCCATAAATTTAACTTTACTTTTTACTTTATGTTTTTGGGCCAATAAACGCAAATCTTCACTCAAATCGCCCTCACCAACTAAGTACAAATGGCAATCAACATATTGCATTGCCTCTATTAATGGCTCAAGGCCGCGGCCTTGGTTTAAGGCACCTTGGTAAATAATGTAACGCTCGTGTTCTTCGTGGTATTTGTAAAGTACTTGTTTGTTGCTATTTAATACCGGTACATTTCTTATAATATCAAAATTGGTTTTGTATTTTTCTTGAAACAAGGTAGCGATGCTTTCGCTAACTGTATAGCAATGGGTAAGTCGAGGTATAATAAAACCCTCTAGTGTTTCCCATATTTTTTTAGTGAAAGGACGATGTAAAACTTCTGGCACTTCGGTAAAATATTCATGTGCATCGTAAATACACTCTTTGCCTTTTAAACGAGAAGCAAAAAAACAAGGCATGATGGTGTCTAAATCGTTCGCATTTACCATGTCGAATTTATTAAACAATAAAAAAAAGAATAAACGTAAGTTAAATTCTAGGTAAAAGAATTTACCATTTTCGAAATAGCAGTTAATTCTTTTTTGATTGTAAACTTGGTCTCTCAGGGCAATAGAAAACTTGCGTTTTCTGCCAACTAATAACACATCATAACCAGCTTTAGAAAGTGTACTGCACACCCGATGCATGCGCTGATCATAAGAGAGATCATTGGTAACAGTTAGTATTATTTTTTTCAATGCTTAGGTTTTTTCTCTATAACTCCATTTTTGCCATTAAATTGTATGCGACCTTCATCAATTAATTCTTGAACGGTTGCCTTCAAAAGATTTTCGGGGAAATCTGTAAACGACAATAAAATCTGTTGCAAAGATAAATTTTCTTTCGAGCTTTCATTAATGATTCTTTCAAAGATTTTTTCTTTAATATTCTCCTCATTATCAGTATTTTTTGCGGCAAGGCACACATCGCACTGCCCGCATATATCGTAATTTAGTTCTGCAAAATAGGCCAGGATCTGCTTAGAACGGCATTCATTTTTTTCAACATAATTACACATCCCTAGCACTTTAGCCATTAATACCTCCCTCCTAGCTTTCCAATATATTTTGTTAAGCTTGAGATCAGTATTAGGCAATCGTTCTTCCAAAAAGGTTAAAATGGGCAATTTACTACCCTTCACAAAATCTATTATTTGGTAGTCCTGTAATAATTTTAGTTGTCTGTAAAACTCGGTTTCTGTAAGTCCGGAGCGATTTAACAGTTCTTTCTCTTGAACATTTACATAGTTCTCAAATAAGCCTCCATACGAGCGTAAAAAGGTTTTAATAATGGCATCAAAATGTGAATTCGCAATTTGAAAGGCATATAATTGGTCGGGGCTTACCCTTATGTTTAAGCGAGCATCGTTTTTATACTCATCACTTAAATGTAAAATGCCATCGTTTTCTAACAAACGCATTAGCTGTATAAGTTTGGGTATGGGGGTATTAAAGGTTTTAGAAAATGTGAGCCAATTAAATTCCACATTTACAAACTTCCCTGCACCAAATGCAATTTTATAATAGTTGTATAGGTTTTGGTAAGTAGCACGCAGTTCTTCAAAGGCAGGGAAACTTGCTTCCGTTTTTTGTTTCAAACTTGCAACATCTGCATCTTGATAGAGCAAAACCGCGTACGATTTTAAGCCATCTCTACCGGCCCTACCAGCTTCCTGATAGTAAGCTTCTAAACTTTCGGGTAGATCTAAATGAACTACCAAACGTACATCTGGCTTATCTATGCCCATGCCAAAGGCATTGGTTGCTACAATTATTTTCGTTTTATTAAGAATCCAATCGTCTTGCTTACGCGAACGTTCTTGCAGATCTAATCCTGCATGGTAATAGTCTGCTTTAATTCCGTTGGATATAAGGAAACTTGCAATTTCTTCGCAGGATTTTCGGTTACGCACATAACACAGCGCGGAGCCAGGTACTTTCGAGATTATTTTAATGAGCCTGCGTAATTTATTTTCTTCCTTGATAACTAAATAATTAAGATTCTTTCGTTCAAAAGAAATTTGGAAAACATTAGGTTTACTAAAGGCGAGTTTTTCTTGAATATCAGCTACTACATCTGTTGTTGCAGTAGCAGTAAGTGCCAATACAGGTACTTTTGGCAAAATACTTCTTATAGAAGCTATGTTTAAATAGGCAGGCCTAAAATCGTAACCCCATTGCGAAATGCAATGAGCTTCATCAATAGCCAATAAATTTACTTTCATTTTTTTTAAACGCTCTTGCACCATTGGGTTTTGCAAACGCTCAGGAGAGAGGTATAAAAATTTGATGTTGCCATAAATACAATTATCGAGTGCAATGTCTATTTCGCGGGCAGACATACCACTTACAATTTCAACAGCGTTTATTCCGCGTCTTCTGAGCTGTTGAACTTGATCTTTCATTAGAGCAATTAAAGGAGAAATAACAATGCCAATACCGTCCTGTGCCATTATTGGCACTTGGTAACAGATAGATTTGCCGGCACCGGTAGGCAAAAGTGCAAGGGTATCTGTACCTGCCAATACACTGTTTATAATGGCTTCTTGCGGATTCCTGAAACCATCATACCCCCAATATTTTTTCAATATTTCTTGTGCAGACATTCTGCTAAGATAAGATGCTGAAATGAATTGTGAAATTTTAATGGCATTGGGAAATTATTCTATTTTTGTAAAAAAATTAACATTATGATTCTTAATCCTCTTAATGCTATATCGCCCATTGATGGTAGATATCGTAGATCCACCAATGTATTAGCTCCATTTTTCTCAGAATCGGCTTTAATTAAATACAGAGTTTTGGTAGAGGTTGAGTATTTTATAGCTCTCTCTAAATTGGGATTAAAAGGCTTTGAAGGCTTAAGTGCAGCAGAAGAAACTGAACTAAGAAATATTTACGAATGTTTTAACGAAGATAAAGATGCCACACGCATTAAAGAAATTGAACAAATTACTAACCATGATGTAAAAGCAGTAGAGTATTTTCTAAAAGAGAAACTCGAAGCCTTGAACATGACTTCTGCAATGGAATACATCCATTTTGGGTTAACCTCACAAGACATTAATAACACAGCAATTCCGCTTAGTCTTAAACACGCTATAGAAAAAATAATGTTGCCGGAGTTACATTCATTAGTGAATCATTTGAATAAGTTGGCTGAAGATTGGAAGGACATTCCTATGCTTGCCCATACACATGGTCAACCTGCCTCGCCTACTCGTTTAGGAAAAGAAATAGCTGTTTTTGTTGAACGATTAGAAGTGCAATTAACGGCATTAACACACATCCCATTTGCTGCCAAATTTGGAGGAGCAACAGGTAATTTAAATGCACACAAAGTTGCTTTCCCAGATATAGATTGGGTTTTGTTTGCCAATGAGTTTGTAAATAAAAACTTAGGCTTACACCGCTCTCAACACACCACACAAATAGAACATTACGATCAATTTGCAGCGCTATGCGACAATTTTAAACGCATCAACACGATTTTAATTGATTTTTCTAGAGATATGTGGCAATACATATCGATGAATTATTTCAAACAAAGAATTAAAGATGGCGAAGTGGGTTCATCTGCTATGCCACATAAAGTTAACCCTATCGACTTTGAAAATGCTGAAGGTAATTTCGGAATGGCCAATGCTATATTCGAATTTTTATCTTCAAAATTACCGGTCTCGCGTTTGCAAAGAGATTTAACAGACAGTACGGTGTTGCGTAATGTGGGTGTACCATTTGCGCATACGCTCATTAGCTTGAAATCTTTAGAACGCGGCTTGTTTAAATTGCTATTAAATAAAGAAGCCTTAGCACAAGACCTTGAAGATAATTGGGCTGTAGTAGCCGAAGCAGTGCAAACAATATTACGTAGAGAAGCTTACCCAAAACCATACGAAGCCTTGAAAGCCTTAACAAGAACTAACGAAAAAATAACTCAGAAAAGCATGCATGCGTTTATAGATACGTTAGATGTGAGCGAAAATCTTAAGATAGAGTTGAAGGCAGTGAGTCCGAGTTCGTATACAGGATTTTGATGAATGGTGAATTAAGGAAAGGCTTTGCAAATTTAAACTTCAGCAAGTACCAACATGAATTGGAGAAGTAGGTGGTGCTGAAATATCTAAGAAAAGAGTGATGATAGACTTGAGGTATTTGACCGCTATTTTTAGTACTTTCGTATCATGAACCAACACCTTCTCCAAACACCCGATACCATTTGGAAATTCCATATTAACCCTGCAAATAACAAGCTGTTTATTGAATGTAAAACCGAAAAAAATGAGTTTTACTTATGGGATGCTGAGGGTGATAAAAAATGGAGCTTCCCTCTGTTGGATAAACATAGTTGCAACATTTTGCAAGTACAATACCCTTACGTGTTGTTGAGCTATATACATACCGATAATTTAATGAACCAAGTTGTTTTGATGTGCTACGATATAGAAAAACGTGCAGAACATTGGGCATGTTCGGAGTGGAGACTAGCAGAATGTTTTTTAGGTGTACTGAAAGTATACTCCGCTAAAATGAGTCCGCGTAGGTATGAATACATCAACCTACACAATGAAAAAATACAAGAA
>JBILKW010000138.1:0-5901 GCA_044376465.1 Sphingobacteriales bacterium
GATAAGTTCTGTATGGCACACCATCCCCATCAATATCTAAATAACGGCCCCATTTTTCTACTTTATCCAAATCTTCTGCATTCAACACTTTCCCTCTGTTCATTGGCTTCGAATCGTTCCATTTTAAGGGTGCACACACGTGGTCGTTCATTCCTAAATCTAAATCGGTTAGCATGATGACCGGTGTTTGAAAAAACTCTGCTAGCTCAAATGCTTCTGCTGTCATTTCAAAACATTCTGTTGGGGTTGATGGAAATACCAATACGTTTTTTGTATCGCCGTGCGATGCGTATGCCGATGCAATGATGTCTGATTGTTGAGTACGTGTTGGCATACCAGTAGAAGGTCCGCTGCGTTGCACATCAATTAATACCAATGGAATTTCGGCAAAATAAGCTAGGCCTAAAAACTCACTCATTAAGGATACTCCTGGTCCGCTGGTTGCTGTAAAAGCACGCGCTCCGTTCCAGTTAGCACCAATGGCCATGCCTATAGCAGCCAACTCGTCTTCGGCTTGCACAATGGCATATAAATTTTTTCCAGTAGCTGGGTCAACTCTGTATTTCTTTGCGTAATCCATGAAAGCTTCCACTACAGAAGTAGATGGAGTAATAGGGTACCAACTAGCTACCGTAGCTCCTGCATATATTGCACCTAAGCCACATGCCGAGTTGCCATCTAACATAATAGAATCGCCCACTAAATCTCTGCGCTCTAAACGAATGTCGAGTGGATACTCGTAATTTTCTTTTATGAAATTAATTCCTAATTCAAGCGCTTTAATATTGGGAGCAATTAGTTTTTCCTTCCCTTGAAATTGCTCTGCCAACAACACTTCTAACACTTGCATTTCAATATTTAACAATGCCGATAAAGCACCCACATAAATTATATTTTTAAATAATTGTCGCTGACGTGGATCTTGAAATTCGCGGATACACATTTCCATTAAAGGAACGCCGATGTAGTTTACATCCTCGCGAATAAATTCTGGATTCAATCCTTTGGTACTGTCGTATAAAAAATATCCACCGGGCTTCACACTGTCAACATCTTTACGCATGCTTTGTGGATTTACACAAACCATTAAATCAACCCCTGCTCTCCTGCCCAAATACCCTTTCTCGCTCACGCGCACATCGTACCATGTAGGTAAACCTTGTATGTTCGATGGAAATATATTTTTGGGAGTAACAAAAATTCCCATTCGAAAAATAGCTTTTGCAAAAAGTAAATTTGCCGAAGCCGAACCCGTTCCATTCACGTTCGCGAAGCGAACAACAAAATCATTTATTTTATTGCGATCTGACATTGATTACCTGCTTTTGTAACACTATAAAAGAATTTTTGCATATCCCAAGCCGATGTTGGGCAACGCTCTGCGCATAATCCGCAATGCAAACAAACGTCTTCGTCTTTCACCATCACTCGTTTGGTGCCTGCTAAAATATCCGAAACAAGTATGGCTTGCTCGTGATTATTTGCTGGCATATTTAACTTACTTCTCAATACATTTTCATCTTCTTCATTTGATATAAAAGTGATACACGATGTCGGACAAATATCCACACAAGCATCGCACTCTATACATTTATTTTCTGTGAATACCGTTTGCACGTCGCAGTTTAAACAACGCTGTGCTTCTTTATATCCGTGTAAATGATCGAAGCCTAATTCTACTTCTACTTTACGGTTGCTTAAGGCCAATTCTTTATCGACCAATGGTACAGTGTAACGATTATCAGTTTCTACAAAACTATCATAACTCCATTCATGAATACCCATTTTCTGGCTCACTAAATTTACGAAAGGCGAAGGTCTGTTTGTTAATGAATCACCTTGGCAAAACAAGTCGATAGATATAGCAGCTTGGTGGCCTTGAGCCACTGCAGTAATTACGTTCTTCGGTCCGAAGGCCGCATCGCCACCAAAGAAAACGTTTGGTAAAGTAGATTGAAAAGTAAGCTCATCAACTACAGGCATGCTGTGTTTATTAAACTCTAATCCTAAGTCGCGTTCTATCCAAGTAAAACTGGTTGATTGGCCAATGGCAATTAATACATCATCGGCTTCAATAAATACGTCTTCTACTCCAGCATTTACTAGCTCTCTGCTACCATCAGCATTATACTTAGCCTCTACTTTTTCGAACATCATTCCTTTTAGTTTACCATTTTCTACCACAAAACTTTTAGGTACGTGGCAATCGATGATTGGAATGTCTTCGTGCATGGCATCTTCTATTTCCCATGGCGAAGCACGCATTTCATTAAACGGACTACGTACCACTACTTTCACTTCTGTACCACCGAGGCGGCGCGATGTACGGCAGCAATCCATGGCAGTGTTACCACCACCTAATACAATTACTTTCTTTCCAATTTTATCTGTATGCTCAAAAGCAACGCTGGCAAGCCATTCAATGCCAATGTGTATGTTTGCATCGCCTTCTTGGCGGCCGGGCAATTCGTATAAATCTCTTCCTTTAGGAGCACCTGTACCCACAAAAACAGCATCGTAATTTTGCTCTACTACTTCTTTTAAACTGTTTACACGAGTTTTAAAATGAGTGTGAATGCCCATGTCTAAAATAAAGCCAACCTCTTCATTTATCACATGCTCAGGCAAACGAAAAGAAGGGATTTGACTACGCATCATTCCACCACCACGATCTTGATCGTCGAACAAATGAATTTCATAACCCAAGGGAGCCAAATCTCTGGCAACAGTTAAAGATGCAGGTCCGCCACCAATTAAAGCTACACGTTTACCGTTTGAAGGGAAAGGAGCTCGAGGCATAAGCGATTTTACATCTTCTTTGTTATCGGCTGCCACACGCTTTAAACGACAAATCGCTACAGGTTCCTCTTCTACCCGTCCGCGTCGGCATGCAGGTTCGCAAGGACGGTCGCAAGTACGTCCAAGAATACCTGGAAACACATTCGATTCCCAATTCACCATGTAAGCTTCGGTATATTTCTGAGCCGCAATTAATCGGATGTATTCTGGAACTGGAGTATGCGCCGGACAAGCGTATTGGCAATCTACCACCTTGTGGTAGTATTCAGGATCTTTAATGTCGGTTGGTTTCAATTTGAACGTTTTAATTAACAATTAGTTCACAATCAATACCCCATAAAAGAGAGGGTATATAAACCAAATTTATTGCTTTTCGTCAATTAAACAAGCAGTTGAGGAAGAATGTGTATCCACATATGTGGAATACGAATTAGCGGACTAGCGAATTTGCGAACTAGCGAATAAGCAGCCAATTTAGTTCATCGCAAGTTCGCAAATTCGTCAGTTCGCAAATTCGTTAGTTCGCTACTCCGACCAACGATAGCTTGGTACCTCAAACCCTGCCAAATCCAGGGTTCTATCTACTACCGTGGCTGCTAATTCTTCAAACGATTTTGGCAAGGAGTAAAAAGACGGATTTGCTGGGCAAATAATGCCACCAGCTTCCGTGATGGTTTTCATGTTGTTAATGTGTATTAGGCTGAAAGGAGTATCGCGTACCACCATTATCAGTTTACGGCGTTCTTTGAGAATTACATCCGCAGCACGTGTCATTAAATCATTCGAAACACCAGTAGCTACGCGGGCAAGCGTTCCCATGCTGCATGGAGCAATAATCATGCAATCGTACTTGGCAGAACCAGATGCAAAGGGTGCCATAAAATCATTTTTATCGTAAAAATCAAAATTATACTTGTTGTAATCGTTGTTATGAAGCTCGTATTCCCATACCTGCCTAGCATTGTCAGACATTACGACTCCTACCTTTGCAATGTTATTACTCAACATAGAAAGCTTATCTAACAGCACTTTAGCATAAATAGAACCACTTGCTCCTGTAATACCTACAATTATTTTACGTTTCATTAAGTACAAACTATATTTTAAGAAAGATGTTTTAATCAAAGATAATTATTACACTCTTTCGGATAATATCAAAACTGAAAATAAACACTTAACTTGCAAATTAACAAAACGTATATTCTTTCTATGCATCATGAAAAACGTTCAACACTAGTCAGTATATACCTAGTGCTATGTCTAATCATTTTTTCGAGTTACCAACCAAAAAATATAAGCAATACCCTTAAATGGATTAGCTTTGAAGAAGCCCTTGCATTACAAGCAAAAGAACCACGCAAAATATTAATAGATGTGTATACCGATTGGTGTGGTTGGTGTAAAAAAATGGATAAATATACGTATACTGACGAGGGCGTTATCCAACACCTCAAGGATAAATACTACTTAGTGCGTCTAAATGCTGAGCAAAAAGAAGACATTTTGTACAAAGAGAAGGTATTTAAATATAAAACAGAATACAAAGCAAACGAACTAGCTGTAAGCCTACTCAACGGACAAATGAGCTACCCTAGTACCGTTTTCCTCGACGAGGATATGAACCTACTCAGCGTAGTACCTGGCTACCTCACACCCAAAGACCTAAACCCCATATTGAAGTACTTCGGGGAAAATATTTATAAAGTTAAGAATTGGAAAGAATATTCTGGTGAATAGGAACTAATCACCCATTCACCATCTTCAAACCCAAGGCCGGCGTCAATCTCCCTAGCCAATACAAAAAACCTGCGCCTCCTGGTTTTATTTCGTACTTATTTTTTTCGATGCCTTTAATGGATGCACCAACTAATTTAGCGGTGCTCATGCTTGCAAGTTTTTTATTTGGATCTTTAAATTGATTTATTAAAGTAGTATCGGTGGTGGGTGGTGCTATTTCGAAAACTTTAATCGACGATTTTTTTAATTCCAATCGCAACAATGTTGTGTAAGTATGCAGTCCTGCTTTAGCGACGCTGTAAATGGGCGATGCAAGGAATGGTACAAAAGCTAAGCCCGAACTAATATTTACAATGGCTGCCTCTTTTTTCGTTTTTAAATGCGGAATTAATAAGTGATTTAGTTTTATAATTCCAGTTAGGTTTGTTTCTATTTCTGATGTGAGCTCTTCGAGCGATACATCTGTTTGTTGCAAACTAAATTTACGCATAATACCCGCATTATTTATAATCATATCTATCTGCGGATGTTCGTGAATAATTGTTTGGCATAAATCCAAAATATCGATGGTATCGCTCATGTCGCTAACAATGATTTTTACATTCGGAAATTCTGCTTTTACTCGGTTTAGTTTATCGGCATTTCGCCCGGTAATGATGATGTTTGCTCCCTTGTTGTTGAGTTGCTTTACAAATTCTAAACCAATGCCACTGCTACCGCCAGTTATAATAATTGTTTTGTTTTTGAGGTCCATCTTTATTCTTTTTTATGCTAATAAAGATGGATGAAAAAGCCAACGAAACCTAGATGAATATTTTATTTGTGTAGATGTTTATGTCGATTAGAAAACTGGTAATAAAGGGGTTATTTTTGGTTGTAAGATATTAATTTTTCGTTCAAGCAAAGAGCGCTAAGTCCTCTCAAAGGACGCAAAAAAAACTGAAAGAGAAAATCCGTGAACCCCATATGATCATGAGCACACGAGCACACGAGCATATGAACAACGCGCCTCAACTCCGCTGCGCTTCGTTCGTGGACCCTTGCACCGAGAGTGTGAAAGGAAGTTACAGAATCAGGTTAGGAATAATAGTGTGAGAATTATAATTTCAGAACAGCACAAATGCAGCTTCATTTGCATATTTGCATTTACCTTGCAATTATCAACTCCCTCACTCTAGTAGGTATAACCGCATTGTTCTCATAATACTCAACCCTTACGGTATCATCGCCGAATATACTGAACCTAAGATCCGCTAACTTACCGGACTCTATTACATCGTATACCTGACCACCAAGCTGATTATCGTAGGGAGAAACGTTCCAATTAGTTACGCTGAAAGGTGAGTAACCGAAGCCTCTACCGAA
>JBILKW010000139.1:0-5880 GCA_044376465.1 Sphingobacteriales bacterium
AACAGAACCAATATTTTCTAATAAATTCACATTATCGAAGCGTTCACCAACTATTATTTCATTTTTACCATCTTTATTGAAATCATAAATAAAAGGAGTGGAGAAATTTCCTAAATCCAAGCCACCAAAGTAATTGGGAATATATTGTAGACTCATGTTAGTTCCTGTATTTGCGGTATTTCTGAAAAAGTGAATGGTGCCATCGTTTGCTCCACTCACCATATCCAAATCCCCATCATTATCCATGTCGCCAAAAGCCGGGCACATGTTTGCGATATTTAAACTAGAAAGACCTAACCAATCTCTGCTTACTAAATCATATTTAGCCAATAAAGGAGTACCAATGTTTTTATACAATGCCAATCCTGTTTTGATTGTGCTAGAATTTTCCCAATAACCCGTATTAGCGATTATAATATCCATTAATCCATCATTATTATAATCAACAAACGCAGGCGATGAACCTTCAGAAACATCAATCATATCACCCAATAAAAAATTATCAGTGCTAAAATCAAATCTATTCATACCAGTACTGCCGTTATTCGTATACAATTGTACATGGTTTGTATTTTGCGAGGCATTTGAAGTATTGGTTGAAGCAATTAAGTCTTTTAGTCCATCGTTATTTACATCAGCAATAAAGGCTGCAGGAAATACATTTATTACAATAGGATGGTTTGGTGGGTATTGCTCAATGGTTTGGGTCATTACAGGCGTTTGGTTATTTGTGCTATTAACAACCAAATACATATTTGTACAGGTTACATCGCCAATTAGCATATCTTTTTTGCCATCATTATTAGCATCGAACACGATTGTAGTAGAGCCACTGTGTGCTCCTCCGGCGTTAAGGGCTAGAATTCTTTTGTTCATGTTATCCATAAATTCTGCAGGTGAAACATTGGGTGTAAACCTGCCACCGTTTCCACATGGCCCTATGGGATATTGTAAGTTAATTTTACAATCGGTAAACGATTCGCGAAATGTGCCCCAGCAATATTTGCCTATCACAAAATCCATAGAGTCAGGCACATTGTATCGTTCTTTACTCATATTTTTATACCAGTAAATACTTTCACCAGAAGTATCAATGCTTTGGTAAAAGGTTAATATGTCAACATCGCCATCATCATCCACATCTAAAATTGCAGGTATATCGATATTTCCAATGTATAATCTAGTAGTTAAAGAGGTATAATCACATAATATTTCGGGGAATTTGTTTTGAAACTTCAAGCCCCATACATCGTTGCTTATGTTTCTGTATACACGTAATCCTCCAGGGATGGCCGTAAATACATCCATTTTTCCATCCCCATCATAATCGGCCATTTGTAGCCAATCCAAAACTTTAGGAAATTTAGAGATGTATTGAGGGGCAAATTCGTAATTAGTAGTATTAGCCGCTCCTCTATTTAAAAAAGTAGTTAAGCGTCCACCTTCTCTATCAAATACAACTAAATCTAGCTTACCGTCTAAATCTAAATCACATTCTGCAAATTGTGGTACATCAAAACCACCTGTAAAGGGAAGTTTTAAGCTTTTGTTGCCTTCCAATACGCGTACGGTATCAGCACCAGAATTATAATGCTGGAATGAGTAATTTTGGGCATTAGTGAATAGAATAAATAAACAAAGACTTGTAGTTAGCAGTAATTTTTTCATTTTTGTACCATGAATAAAGTAAAGTATGCCCTTTTAATAGCAATAATTATTCCATTAATAAATTCTGCCGTTGCTTTTTCACAAGGTCCTGAATACAGGTTTAACCTATCTGAATTGTTTCCTCTACACGATTTTACAGTATCAAATACAAATGGATTAAGTATTGATGCAATTGATAAAGATGGTAATATAGATGAGAACATATCAGGTATTTATACTTTTGTTATAAACGGATACATCGAGAAATTGAATTTTGAAAAAGGCAGTGCAAGAATAAGTTCAAACTTTAATTCTTCGGAGGTGTTTTATGTAAAGCACGAGCGACAACTTAACACACTACGTCATTTATATTATACTGCAGGTTCATTCACAATTCGCATACCGCTTTGGTTATTTATATTGGTGCCTGTATTAATCATTTTACTAGCAATATTTATAAAACGAATTTTATTTTTTCTTTTATTTGTAGGCTTTGTATTGTTTTTTATAACACAAGGTTTAGATTTTGCATCGTTTATAAATCTTATAAAAGAATCTTTTCAGTACTTTAATTTTAATATTTAAAACGGATAACCAATTCCGAAGTTGAAATTCCAAAAACTATATTGATTGGTTGTTCTCCATTGGGCATCGCCTAGGTGTTGAATTACCCATTGCTCAGAACCGGTGAAACGTGGGTCGCGAAGTTTTAAGCCTAAATCAAATCGGAAGAGCAAAAATCCATAATCTAGCCTTAAGCCAGCGCCCGTACCAATCGCTAATTGTTTGTGGAAAGTATCCCATTTAAATTTTCCAGTGGGGTCTTCGTTGCTGCTAGAAATAGACCATACGTTTCCGGCATCTATAAAACTTGCTCCCTTAAGTTTAGAACCCAAAAAATGATCTGTAATGTCAAACCTATATTCAATGTTTCCTTCTATTTTCATCTCTCCGGTTTGGTCTAAGTTTAAGCTAGAAACATCAATATCTGCGAAATTACCCGGACCAACAGTTCTAGCTCTAAATGCTCGTATACTGTTAGACCCACCCGTAAAAAACTGACGTTCGAAGGGTAATATTTTTGAATTCCAATAGGCAAAACCCGCACCTGTATTAAATCTAAATACTACTGTAGAATGCTGATTTATGAAATTAAAATAACGCATGTCTATTTCTGGTCGCGTGAAATTATAATAAGGCAAATTAAAAATTTCATAGTTGCCACTCGTATTTTGTACAGCAGATATGATTTTACTCATCCCATATAAACCTGTACCCATAACTTCAATATTGAAACGCAAGAAGTAATAATCTTTAGGTAAGTTTAATACTTGTGTGCTTACAGTTAATGTATATCGTAAACCTAGGGTGATGTGCGGATCAAAACTTTCTTTTATATATTGATTGTCTAAATTATTCAATAAGTCCAAGGCTTCTGTTGAAAGTGTAGAACGAACAAAGTTCAACGACATAGGAGAGAAGGAGTGAGTAATAAGTTGATTTTGTTTCCAATCATACGTGAAATTTCCACTAAAGGTATTTCGCACATATTCTGGTCGTTGTTCAATGATATAATTTACGCCCAATCGTGTTCGAGGACTGGCAAAAAGTCCGTACGTTTTTTTATCTCTAAACAATAAGAAACCTGGGAATGTGATGCTCGAAGAAATGTTAGATTCTCTACTGTTAAATAAAGGAATATTGCCTTCGTTCTCATCAATAAATGCTTGCGTCTCTATACCTGCTTTTACTCTAAATTCAAAAATTTCGGCACCCCTAAAAATGTTATTATTCGTATAAATAAAATTAGCAGACGAACCCAAGTTTGCTGAGGCTACATATCCTTCTATTTCTGTTTGAGTAAATTGTTTTTTACTCGTGCTTAAACTGATGTAGGAATTTAATTTAGTGGTATCTGTTTTGTCCACTTCGAAATCTATGTTTACAAATTTAAACATTCTTAAATCACCTAATCTGTTATAGGTTAATTCTAAATCATCGTCGTTGTAATTGCCTTTTTTATCAAGGTAAATCTGGCGTTTAATAATTTTAGGTTTTAATATATTTTGTGGGTCATCAATAAAAATAAATCCTGCATCTGTAGTGTCTGTACCTTTAAATTTTCGATAGGTTTCAGCACCACTTATACTAATATTCACATTGTTTAATTGATAAGCTTGATGTTCTTTTTTACCAGTTGGATTTTCAATTACCACTGTCATGTCTATCAAATTTCCATTTATTGTGCTATCGAAATCAAAATGTACGTACTCACGGTTAAAGAAATAGTATCCAAAATTTTTATAATCTTTCGTGATGCGATTTCTTTCTAACTGTATTTTTTCTTGATTAAAAACATCTCCCATTTTAATTTCGGATTTGTTTAAGTGAAGGAAATACAAGCTTCTCAACACCGTATCATAAATCTTGTATTGAATATTTCGGATGGTGTAAGCCGGTCCTGGTATCGCGTTATAGCTAATGAGAGCTTTTTTCTTTTTTACTTTAACAGAGTGACTAACTTTGGCATCAAAATAACCAATGTTAAATAAATAAAGTTCCATTTGTTGAGCAGAGTATGCAGCAATACTAGAATCATAAATAATTGGAGCTTCTGCAATTTTATTTTTTAGCCAACGGTTAATTCTATTATTTTTATTTGGATTGAGGGTGTTATAAACAAATAATTTAGGTTTAAATAGACCCAGTCCGCCGGATTTAGTATTCGGTTTTTGACGTATAAAGGTGCTTAATTCATCTTTTTCAGAATTGTTCAGTCCAGTAATTTTGTTTTTATGTACCAGCGCCTGGTTATCACTTAATTTACGAGTACTTGTGCAACTGCTGATGAGTATAAGAGCAGAAATGATTATAATTGTATTTAATGTATGCTTAAGTAGAGATGATTTCAAAATCACAAATTAGTTATATTAAATCGTTGCATCAAAAGAAATTTCGCAAAGAATACCGCCAATTTATAATTGAGGGCGAGAAACTATGCGATGAATTTATAAATTCTAACTTTAATGTTAGGCAAATATATCTTTTAGATAGCAAACGTGTAAAATATGAAGATCTTTTATTAAAAATATCGAAAAAAATAGAAATTATAGAGGTAAAACCCGATGATTTGGATCGGATGAGTACAATGAGTACAGCTCCGGATGTATTAATGTTAGTTGAAATGCCTGAAGACCCAAGCATTCATCATGCAAACATAAATTATAGCAGCGATTTAACCCTAGTCTTAGACGGGGTTAAAGACCCTGGAAATTTTGGTACCATCATTCGGATTGCAGATTGGTATGGAATTAAAAACATTGTGTGTTCTGCAGATTGTGTAGAGCTTTATAATCCCAAAGTAGTACAATCTACCATGGGTTCAATTTTAAGAACACGAATTTATTATACTGATATAGAAAATTACCTAGCCGATTTAAAGGAGGTAAATATTTATGGAGCTCAACTCTCAGGCGAAAATATTTATAGCCTAGATGGTAAATTGAAGGGTTTATTATTGATGGGAAGTGAGTCGCACGGAATTTCAGCGTCGTTATTGACCTACATTACACATCCAATAACCATACCGAGTTGGGGCGAGGCAGAGAGTTTAAATGTGGCTGTAGCAACGGGCATATTATGCTCGGAAGCACGCAGAAGAGATATTTGATGCCTTTTTTTGCATTTCATTTGTGCTAAACCAATTATTTAGTACATTTGCAAACTCTAAAAAGAGGGTCGAGTGGCCGAGTGGCTAGGCAGAGGTCTGCAAAACCTTGTACAGCGGTTCGAATCCGCTCTCGACCTCAAAAAAATACAGATTGAACAAAAAATTACGAAAATGGGAGTTACTAGACTAAAAAGAAAAGACAGAAAAAATAAAACTGTTTCTAGATTGAAAAAACAACGCTTAAAAATGGCGACAGATAAATCAATTAAGAAACCAGTTGCTCGTCCAGAATTAGCAGTTGCTGAAGCAACGTCTGCGGAGTAATTATTTACGTCTGAAGAGATTAAATCAAATTTGATTGAATCCCGAGTGTTTCATTCGGGATTTTTTGCGTTTATCGTTTGCTAATTTTATTCAGGCTAATGCTGCGTTGCATGCTGCATTTAAAACGATCTACATCACTGCTTCGCTTATTCATGTGTTTGGTAATCCTGCCCGACATGCGTTTTCTCCACATCTCAAAACTACTACGTTTCATTTCGGTACGCATTAATGCAATTACT
>JBILKW010000140.1:0-5877 GCA_044376465.1 Sphingobacteriales bacterium
ATTGTAAATTGTATAATACTTTAATGCTCATTTCTCCCTGCTCAAGGCTCCCTGTTCAAGGCTACTAGCTACTTTCTTCTTCACATATACTCTATGTAAGCCTATATAGGTAACTTTAATAATTGTATATATTGGTATTGCTAAAAACATTCCGAAAGGTCCTGCAATGGTTCCGCCTACAAATACCATTAAAAATATTTCTAGAGGATGTGCTTTTACACTTTTTGAAAAAATAATGGGTTGAAATATAAAACTATCTAGCGTTTGTGTTGCCACTACTATCGATGTAATTTTCAATAAAAAAAATAATAAGTAATCTGAATTTATAATATCAATATTAGAAGCAACTCCCAATAATAATGCCAATGCAATAGAAATTACTTGCCCCAAATAAGGGATTACATTGATGATGCCCACCAATATGCCTATCAAAATATAATTATTAATGCCAATTAACATTAATGCAATAGATACAATAGTTGAGATAATAGTGGCTTGTATTAGCAATCCTATAAAATACCTCGAAAGCAGATTTTCGATGTTATTAAACACATTAATGTAATCGGTGTAATACTTACCTGGAATAATATTAGCAACCGATTTCTTTAATAGGTTCTCATCTTTTAAAGAAAAAAAGCTAATAAATAAAACGGAAAATAATCCAATTACTCCATTTGTAATACCGTTAAAAAATCCAGAAATTAAATTTCCAGCATTTTCTTGGTTCATCCAATTGTTAAGCTCCTCTGTAAGTAAAGGTTTTAAAAAACCTGGAGCTTTTTCTGTTAAATTATTATCGATTAATAAATGTTCGATGTAATAAATCTGATTATCAAAAACAGTAGTAAACTGTGTGGGGTCTACAGATTTTAGATGATCAACCTCAGTGCTAATTAATGGAAAAATAGTGCCAAAAAACAAGCTTAGTAAACCGAAAAATAATGCAAATGCAATAACAGTAGAAATTATACGAGGGACTCGAAATTTAACTATTTTGCCTTTAGATAAATAATTTACTAGGGGGTTTAAAACAAATGTTAAAAACATAGCAAATAAAATATAAAGCGCTATGACGCGAAAATACCATAATAAGAAGGTAGCAAGTAAACCTGCTAAACTAAACCAATATACTTGGTATTTTTTATCTGTAAACATAATTATTTTTTGAACTTCTCCATATAACCTATAATTCTATAGGCTAATTTAGCTAAAGTGTATTCTGATAAAATAGTGCCCTCCATTGGTGCACATTCTACAATGTCAAAACCCACTACATTTTTATGTTTACAAGTTTCTCTTAATAAATCTAAGGTTTCATTCCAAAACAAACCATTGGGTTCTGCAGTTCCAACAGCTGGCATAATGCTTGGATCAAAACCATCTGCATCAATAGTTATGTAAACATTCTCCGTCATATTGTTTACAATTTCTTTAATCCAATTGGAGTTATTGCGTATTTGATGAGCATAATACGTATGTATGTTCGGATTATTTTTTATTTCATTAGCTTCTTCAATACATTGTGCTCTAATTCCTGCTTGGCAAATTGTTAATCCCAGGTCTTTCACACGAGCCATAACAGAGGCGTGTGAGTATTTATTATGGTGGTACGACTCTCTTAAATCTGAGTGCGCATCTATTTGTAATACGCTTAGCTTATCGTATTTTTTAGCATATGCTTGAACAAAACCATAGGTTACCGTATGTTCGGCACCAAATGATACCACCACTTTATGTTGGTTTAATAATTTCTCCGTTTCTGCACAGATATAGTCTACAGCATCTTTATCTACTTTACCCGTAAAATCAAGTGCTTCTAATGTTGCAATAGGAGCAGAGCGTACCGTTTCAGAATCTAGCTCTTCGTCGTAAAACTCAACATATTTTGATGCTTCAATAATTGCCGAAGGTCCCTTTGCCGAACCCAATAAATAAGAGGAGGTGTGCTCGTATGGAACGGATTGAATTACATACTTTGCACTCTCAAAAGAGTACAAGTGTTCTTCTTCTAATCCTAAGAAATTTTGGTCTGTACCTAGTACTTTCATTGCTTTTGCTTTCCGCAAAGATAAAAAATGAAAGCAATAATTGCTTATGATAGTGTATAAAAAAACCCCGAACAATTCGGGGTTTTGAATTTCCAATTAGATTTCGAAATCGATATCCGGACTTGATCCTGAAGAAGCATTATAATCTTCATATCTGCGTTCCACAACTTCTTGATTTGATTTTATGTATTCGACTGTGTCTGTAAGTCCTTCCATAAATTTTTCAAAATCTTCTTTGTATAAGAAAATCTTGTGTTTTACGAAAACGCCATCTTCCATGCGTTTCTTACTCTCGGTGATAGTGATGTAGTAATCGTTGCTTCTTGTTGATTTTACATCAAAAAAATAAGTTCTTTTACCAGCTCTCACTTTCTTCGAATACACCTCTTCTCTGTCTTTATTATCAAATTCTCCCATGTTTTGTTTAACTAAATATGCAGTAAATAAAAGTATTTAATTTCAAACTTCCAAACAGCTAATCATTCATTTTTTCCTCATATTTATCCACCAATCCATTTTCTTCTTCCAATAATTGTTTTTGATAGAGCTCTGCATAGGCATTTCCGAGGCTTAAGAGCTCAGCATGAGTGCCTTGTTCAACAATTTCTCCATTATCCAAGTATAAAATTAAATCGGCATCTTTAACGGTAGAAATCCTATGAGATATTAAAATACTGGTTCTCTGGTTCATAATCGTTTTTAATTTTGTTAATATAGCCTCCTCTGTTTTTGTATCCACTGCAGATAGTGCATCGTCGAAAACTAAGACCTTTGGATCTTTTAAAATTGCTCTTGCAATGGATATACGTTGTTTTTGTCCGCCCGATAAGGTAATTCCTCGTTCACCTACCATCGTTTCAAACCCTTTATCAAATTGAATTATATTTTCATAAACAGCTGCATATCGGGCTGCCATTTCTATTTGCTCTGTACTAACATTACTAGTGCCAAATGCAATATTATTTTTTATAGTATCTGAAAATAGAAACACTTCCTGTGGTACCATCGACATTTGTTCTCTTAAATGTGCAAGTTGATGTATTTTTATGTTAAGCCCATCTACTAATATTTCCCCTTCATTAACATCGTACATTCTGAATAATAAATTTGCCATCGTGGATTTTCCAGCACCAGTTTTACCAATAATAGCCATTGTTTGCCCTGAAAATATTTTAAAACTTACATTTTTCAATGCTTTGATGCCTGTATCAGGGTATTGAAAGCTTACGTTTTTAAACTCTATTTCACCATTTATGTCATGTATAGTTTGATTATCCTCCACCTTAATTTCGGGTACTAATTGCACAAATTCATTTATACGTTTTTGCGAGGCAGATGCACGTTGGACCAACGAAGTAACCCAGCCAACTGAAGTGACAGGCCAAGTAAGCATATTTACATAGACAATAAATTCGGCAATGTTTCCTGCGGTTATGGTACCATTAATTACTTCTTGCCCTCCAATATAAATAGTTAACAAGGTGCTTATGCCAACTAGAGTTAAAACCGTTGGGAAAAATACAGCTTGTGTATTAACTAATCCCATTGTTTTTTGTAAATAATCCGCACTTTCTGCATTAAACTTATCTTTCATTTCATTTTCGCGAACATAGGCTTTAATAACCCTAATGCCCGAAAAACTTTCTTGTATAGTATTAGATAAGGTGGAGAGCTGTGCTTGTATTCTTTCGCTTTTTTGATTGATTATGTTTTGTACGTAATAAATGCTTAAAAACAAAAAAGGCATCGGCAATACCGCATAGAGTGTAAGTTTAGGGTTTACACTTAACATGGTGCTAATTACCAAAATAAATAATACAATCAAATTCAAGGTATACATAATGGCCGGGCCTATATACATTCGAACTCTGCCTACATCTTCAGAAACACGGTTCATTAAGTCGCCGGTATTATTTCTTCTGTAAAAACCCAAGTTGAGCGTTTGATATTTATGATAAATTTCATTCTTGAGGTCGTATTCTACTAATCTGGATACTACAATGATTGTTTGACGCATAAAAAACATAAAAATGCCTTTAATTACCGCCACCAAAAACACAATTATGCCAAATAAAAAAACAATGTTTATGAAAGTTTTATAAAATAACTCCTGACGGTTGAAGCCGTTAAGGTATTGGTATATACTGAGTTGCTCTTTCACCAAATCAAAGGCTAAACGAATTACTTGTGCCGGAAAAACGCCAAACCAATTAGATAAAACAATAAAAATAACGCCAAGGAGCATCCTAAAACGGTATTTGTAGAGATATTTATTTAAGCTATAGAGTTCTTTCATGCTTGCATTTATTACAGAAAAAAACATACTTTTGTTTGCTCATAAAATTACACACAAAAATTTAAATCGAATGTCAGATTTTCTAGGAGAAGCTTCAGTATTTAATTCAATTGCTGAAAACGATCACCAAAAAGTAGTTTATTGTTACGACAAAGCTACGGGTTTAAAAGCAATCGTTGCGATACATGATACTACATTAGGCCCTGCATTGGGGGGTACACGAATGTGGAACTACAAATCTGAAAGCGAAGCATTAAACGATGTTTTGCGATTATCGCGTGGGATGACATACAAGGCTGCAATTACTGGGCTAAACCTTGGAGGAGGAAAAGCCGTTATTATTGGCGATTCTAAAAAAGATAAATCTGAAGCCATGATGCGTCGTTACGGTAAATGCATCGAAAACTTAAATGGCGAATACATTACTGCTGAAGACGTTGGAACCAGTCCGAAAGATATGGAGTACATCAAAATGGAAACAGACCATGTAGCAGGTATACCAGAATCATTAGGAGGGTTAGGCGATCCATCACCGGTTACTGCTTACGGAGTTTACACGGGCATGAAAGCTTGTGCACAACAATTATGGGGAAATGATAGCCTATCTGGAAAAGTAGTGGCTGTGCAAGGTGTAGGGCATGTGGGTGAATATTTAGTAAAACACTTAAGATCAGAAAACGCAAAAGTTTATATTTCTGACATAAATGATGAGCGTTTGGCCGAGATTTCTAAAAAGTACGGTGCAGAAGTGGTTGCGAACCACTCGATATACGATTTAGATATTGATATTTATGCTCCATGTGCATTGGGTGCTACTGTAAACTCAGAAACCCTAGCAAAACTAAAATGTGCAATAATTGCAGGCGCTGCAAATAACCAATTAGCAGACGAAAACGTACACGGCAGAATGGTGATGGAAAAGGGCATTTTATATGCTCCTGATTTTTTAATTAATGCAGGTGGTTTAATTAATGTTTACTCGGAGTTAATGGGTTATAGTTCCAAAAGAGCTTTAGAAAAAACAGAACATATTTACGGAGTAACGTTAGAGATTTTAAAGAAATCTCAACTCGAAAATATACCAACCTACGAAGCTGCAAATAGAATCGCTGAAAAGCGTATACAAGACATCCGTAGAATTAAAGCTTGTTATTAACTTGCTTTTAACAAAACTGAGAAGTACCTTTGCTCTGCAATTTTTAATACAGATAATTCGTTCTTTATGTTAAATCGTCGTCACTTACGTATCAAAGCTTTTCAAACTGTTTATGCTTTTCAACAAGTAGAAAAACCAGATCGAAAACTTTTTGAACATTCTCTTTTAGAATCTATTCATTCGGTACATAAATGCTACGCTCAACTTCTTCAGTTACTACTAGAACTTAATAATTTCGAGTATAGAGATGTGGAAGATAGGAGTGCTAAATACCTGCCTACAAGCGACGATTTAAGTGCTAAACCTATTCTCGAAAAAAATTCCTTTGTTAAATTATTATCAGCAGATAAAAATCTTACTCACCTCATCAAAACATA
>JBILKW010000141.1:0-5872 GCA_044376465.1 Sphingobacteriales bacterium
TAAAAAATTCCAGAACATAGCACTCGCAGAACCCAAGTCCATATCTTTATCCATTTGTTCTAGCACCTTGTTGATGTCTTCTTCCCCAGCACCAAATTTCTGCATCATTTCTACTGTAGTTTCGATGGTTTTTTCTTTCAAAATTACAGGCAAATTCGGGTCAATCCAATTAAACAAAGCGTAATTAAATACCGAGTTTAAAAAAGATGCAATTACATAAATAAGAAATGCAGTAAACAATGCTTCAGAAAGAGAAATAAATCCGCCTTGTGCAGTTCTTACTTCTTTAACTCCCATCACCAATACAAAAATTAGAACCCCAAGTCCAATAAGAGCGGCCCAAGTATTTACTAATAATGATGAGTTAATTACGTATAAAACAATAGAATAAATTACAACAACAGCAGCACCAATGCCTCCCCATTTAAAAGAGCTGGTTCTAAAATTAGATACCGCTTTTTGTTCGCTAAGTTCAGTATTTTCCATATTGGTATATTTTAAGCTGCAATTTAGAAATTTTTTGGAAATATGGCAGTTCCGTGGTAATAGCCATATATTCCTGCTAATGCTGCGGCATCATAAGCAGGGTTTTTGCTGTGTTTTAAATATTCATCAAACTCTCTTTCATCAAATATAGAATTCGCAAAAAAGCTCATTAATGGGTAAAAAACAGGCTTTATTTCATCACTTTCAGGAATACTTTCGTAAACCCTCGCTATTTCTGAAGTTTCGGCTTCCACTAAAATTTGGTTTGCAATTACTTGCTCGTATATCTCATACTCGTCCTGAAACTCGTCTTCGTCTATCAATAAAAACTCTTTTAAGAAATGACCCAATTCAGGCTCTTCTTCCTCTTCATTACACTCCTTTAAGTATAAAAAGAGATTCAGTAATTCTGTTCCTCGTTCGATGGTTTCGTCTTCTATTTTTTCCCACTCAGGCGAATCCAAGTAATCTTCCTCTAAACGTTGTGCATCGGTACTAAAAAAATGGATGAACAAAACATCCACTAATATTTCGCGTATGGATTCTGCATAAGGAAAATCGTCCATCACTTCATCTAACTTTTTTAATTTCTTAATAAAGTCTGGCTCCCCTTCAAAAGCTTGCACAACTTTCGTGTATAATTCGTTGGCATTGTAACTTGCCTTTTGAGATTCTGTTGAACCTTTCCAACATCCACCAATAATGGCTTCTATTGCTTGCAAAACCTGAACATCCATTATATTTGAATTAGTTGATTGTTGTTAATTATTATTTTCACTTTTCCGTTTAAAACTTGTCCGTATAGATTAGAATTTTGCGATTTAGATTTATTCGTTTTATCGTCGAACTTCCAAGTTTCATTTTCATTATAAATACATAAACAAGCATTTGTATGTAGTTCGATGTTTGCGCTTGGCAAGCCCAACACCTTGCGGGGCTTTGTAGTGAGTGCCTCAACCATGTCTGCCCATTCTAGGTTTTTAGACGCGATGCTCAATAATTGAGGAAGAGCAGTTTGTAAGCTCAACATGCCAGCTTCTGCAATTTCAAATTCTACTTCTTTATGTTCTTTCTCAAGGGCTTTATGTGCAGAGGAAATTGCATCAATGGTTCCATCTTTTAATCCTTGCCTTAAGGCTTTAATGTCAAAGGCGGTTCTTAGCGGCGGGCTCAATTTAAAGTTGGAATCAAATCCTTCTAACACGGTTTCATCATATGCTAAGTGATGTACAGAAACATCTGCCGTTACTTGTACTCCTTTTTTCTTTGCAGCTTTTATAAGTTCTACACTTTTTGCCGAACTAATAGTTGTGAAGTGTACTTTGGCCTCTTGGTACTCTGCCAAAAACAAATCACGTTGTACCATTAATTCTTCGGCTAAACTTGGGTTGCCTTTCATCCCTAAAATGGTACTCATTACGCCTTCGTTTATTTTAGCTTTACCGGCAATACTTTTATCCTCTGCAAAGTTAATTACAAACGAGTTGATGCCTTTTGCATAAAGCATTGCTCTGCTCATTAGACCTGCATCTTGTATAGAGCGGTCGGCATCAGAAAATGCAATAACCCCAGAGCCTTTCATATCATACATCTCCGTCATTTCCTTACCTTCTCTGTTTACACTTAAGGCGCCAACACATAGTGCTGTTACCAAATGTTTTTCTGATTTATTAAGTATATACTCTACATCTGCCTTGTTTTGTATGCTTGGCTTAGCGTTTGGCATGAGTAACACATGTGTAAATCCTCCGGCCATGGCCGCATTTAAGGTCGTTTGTATATCGTCGCGATGCTCGAAGCCTGGCTCTGTTAGGCTACAATTCATATCCACAAATCCTGGAGATACGCTGCAGCCTTTTAAATCGTATGCCTTTACCCCTTCTGCTTTGATTGATTTTCCAATTTTCTGAATTTTACCATCTACAATTAATAAGTCGACAGTTTGTTGGTGCCAAGTAGATTGCTTGTCGATTACTTTTAGCGATTTGAGTAAGGCCTTCATTCTATGGATTTTATTTTTTCTGTTGTAAATATCTGTCTCCGAAACGAATAAGGAGGATTTCCAAGCCCATGAAAAACAGTGCTAAAATAACACATATTTTCCATAATTTACTCTCAAAACTCCTATCGGTTATAAACTTACTAATGGAAGCATCTCCTGGTTTCCAAATCTTTGCTTGCTCTCCAATTTTATTTTTCAATTCGTTTGTACTTAGCGCCAACATATCCGACTCTTTCCTATCGGCGTTAAAAGCAAACAATGCCGATGTAACTCCGTCGAGCCTATACTCATATACCCCTGGTTCTTTTATTTGATCGGCAACGTACATTCGGTAGCTGCCATTTACGTTCCTTATTTCCGGGATAAATGCATACTCGCCCTTTCGCAACTCCTTCTTCACTTTCTCCGCATTAATAGAATTCCTTAACTCCAGACTAGAATTAGATCCGATGGTAAATGAAACATTGCCTGAGCCATGGTGAATAGTGCCTATTCTCAACATCATCGGAACTACCAATGCATGCTTTGGCAAATCTGAGAAACTAGGATTTAATGGAAACGCAAATTGGTAAACCACCCCTTCACCAATCGTATATCTGTTTAAAAGCGATTGCGAATTTGCCAATTCTATTAATACTTCGGGCGAACCTCCTTGTTTATTAAATGGCAAATAGGCTTGTACATTCGGTAAATCAAATCGCGAATTTTGTTGCCCTAAGAAAATATCTTTAAACAAATTGCTGTTTTGGTTAATCTTCTCAATACGTTCGTTTATTTTTTGTACCGAAGTGTTTTTTGCCAATCCAAAACGTGTATTGAAATCGTTTACATTTAAATTGGATTGAGCCGATGGAAAGGATACTATTACTTTTGCAGCCTTTAATTGTTTTTCTATTTCTGATAATAGGCCAGAACTAAATTCATTTACTTCATCTAAAATGATAACATCGCAAGAATTTAAATAGGCATAATCTACTTGTAAATAATTATACGTTTTGATGCTGAAAAAAGGTTCGGTTTTAAATACAGCCTCTGCATAGCTTGTAGCCTCTGAACCTTTAATAATGGCTATGTTTCTGCTTCTTTCTACGTTGTAAGCAAAATAATATTGATTATCAAAAGTCAATGATTGGTCTTTTAATTTAACACTACCCGCTTGGTATCCTGCACCTTTATTTTTGAACTTAAACGTATCAATGGTAAAAGATTCTGCATCTATAGAAACATTGCCTACTCCAATTACTTGTTCATTTAACAGTATTTCATAAGGAATGTCTGCCACCTCTGTACTCGAATGATTTTTAATTTTTATCAATAAACTTTCTTGTAAACCAGGTAAATGTATGGGAGAATAAAACCAAACAGAATCAATTGATATATTTTCATTTCGTTTACTTTCTAACACAATAAATTGCCAATTGATGAGCGTATCTAAATTATTGGCATTATTATAATTGATAAATGATTGCTGAAAATCTGAGATCATAAAAGCGTTGGCATTATTTACAGCTTTCTCTTTTAGCATAGACGATTGGCGAGCGCATACTTCTTGGAATGTGCGCACTTCTGGCCTAATTTTTAGCTCTGCTAAACTTTGTAAAAAGTTTTCGCGATTTAACCATCGTTGTTGGTTGCCCGAAAACTCATTACTTAATAATTGGAACTGATCATTTATACTGTATGTTAGGGCAATTTCTTTGGCTTTTCTTTTAGCATCGTTGAGCAATGTGCCTTCGGTGGTTTGGCGCTCCATGCTGTATGAATTATCAACATAAACAGACACGTATTTTTTACCAAAGGTTACTTGCTTATTGTTTTTGGGGATAAAAGGCTGAGCAAATGCTAAAACTAAAAAAAGGATGCTCAAAATACGAGCCAACAAAACGAGTAAGTGCTTTAATTTATTGGTGTTTCGTTGTTGTTCTTCTATAGAGTGAAGGAAACTAACATTAGAAAAATAGATTTTTTTGTACTTTCTGAGTTGTATTAAATGGATAATAATGGGGATTGAAATTACTGAAAGGGCAAAAAGAAATCCTGGATATACAAAACTCATTGTTTCAAAAATACGGAAGCAAAACGACATTTTGAGGCATTTCTAACAAGTTTTTAAAGAATTTTGGGGATTAATGATAAAAATTGCGAAATTTAAACTCCTACTAAGAAAATTAAGATCAACAAAAAATAAAGAAATGTATATAATTCCCGCAATAGATTTATTAGATAGAAAAGTGGTACGATTAACAGGCGGCAAATACGATTCTGTGGTCGAATACGATGTACTATTAGAAGACATCTTAACACAATTAAATTCTAACGGCACCGACTTTGTTCAAATAATCGATCTTAACGGAGCAAAAGGTGACTTTTCTCAGCAAGAATATTTATTAGAAATATTAAAAAAGTCGCCACTAAAAATACAATATGGTGGCGGTGTGCGAAGCATCGAAAAAGTGAAAGAACTTATTGATGCTGGTTTCCACAGAATTATTATTGGAACAAAGGCCATAACCGATGAAGGATTTTTGAAAGAATTGAGCGAAGAAATTTGCGGAAAAAACTCTTGTTCGGACCAAGTGGTTATAGCAGTTGACACGTTAAAAGGCGAACTCATGTACAGTGGATGGGAAAAAACATCAGACATTAAACCCATTCATTTTATTGATAAATGCATAAGCCTGGGCTACTTCCGTTTTTTATGCACAGATATTGGCAACGACGGAAAAATGAGCGGCTCAGACGTAGAACTTTACAAAAGTTTTAAGTCGCAATTTCCCTTCATTAAACTTATTGCACAAGGTGGCATTACTACCCTTACAGATATTAAAGCATTGCAAGATGCAGGCTTAGAATCGGTAGTATTGGGTAAAGCTATTTATGAAAATAAAATTAGCATAGAAGAAGTAAAGAATTGGAATTTACAAGCATTGGTTAGTTTTTAATGGCAAAGCTCGCATTACATGGAGTTTTAGAAGGGCACGAACACCCGATTTACGCTTTGTGTAGTTCATCGAAAGAACACATCCTATTCTCTGGTGGTGGAGAAGGTGCAGTGGTAGAATGGAGTTTAAAAACCATGAAACCCATCAAAATAATGTTTAAGACACGTGCTAGTATTTACAGCATACATTGCCCAAATGCCTTGCCCCTATTGGTTTCTGGAGATAAAGAAGGAAAAATTAGCATCTTTAATTTTGTTGATCAACAATTGGTTTACCAAAAACAAGTAAGCAATGCTGGCATCTTCGGGATGTTGAGCATTGGCAACTTATTATACTTTACTTCAGAAGATGGATCTTTGCGAGCACTTGATTTAACTAGCTTTGAGCTATGTTTAGAACAAGCCATTTCGGAACAAGCACTGCGTTGCATCACCTATAATGC
>JBILKW010000029.1:0-16901 GCA_044376465.1 Sphingobacteriales bacterium
TAAGTGCAGTGTATGACTATGGCCAATTAGGCGCTGAGTTAAAGAACAATATAAAAACCTATTGGTGGAAATCGATGGTGCAAATGAATGAAAATATTGTAGGAATTGATTCTGCGATATTTATGCACCCAAAAATTTGGAAAGCATCTGGCCATGTGGATGGTTTTAACGACCCCATGATTGATAATAAGGACTCTAAAAAGCGCTATCGTGCTGATAATCTTGTAGAAGACCGTATTACAAAGTATGAGCGAGATGGCAAAACTCAAAAAGCTGCCGAATTGCAGGAGGCTTTGGATAATGCCTTAAAATCTGACGATTTGAGCATTTTAAAGCAATTAATTATCGACCATGAAATTGCTTGCCCTATATCTGGTACTAGAAACTGGACAGATGTTCGTCAATTTAACTTAATGTTTAGCACGCAATTTGGTTCTTTGGCAGAGGATGCTGAGGCTGTTTATTTAAGACCCGAAACAGCACAAGGTATTTTTGTGAACTTCTTAAATGTGCAGAAATCTGGCCGTATGAAAATTCCATTCGGAATTGCACAAATTGGCAAAGCCTTTAGAAATGAAGTAATAGCACGCCAGTTTATTATGCGTATGCGTGAGTTCGAGCAAATGGAAATGCAATTTTTTGTTCGCCCGGGTACAGAAATGGAATGGTACAAACATTGGAAAGAAGCACGTTTAAAATGGCATTTAGCCTTAGGTACTCCAGCATCATCTTACCGCTACCACGACCATGCAAAGCTTGCTCATTATGCAAATGCAGCGGTCGATATTGAGTATGAATTCCCATTCGGATTTAAAGAAGTGGAGGGTATTCATTCTCGTACTGATTTCGATTTAAAACAACACCAAGAATTTTCGGGTAAAAAAATGCAGTTTTTTGATCCTGAAATCAATCAGAATTACATTCCTTATGTTATTGAAACCTCTATTGGTTTAGACCGTATGTTTTTATTAACCATGTGTAATGCATATAATGAGGAAGATTTAAGTGAAGGCGATAAAACAGATTCGCGTGTGGTGTTGAAATTTCACCCAGCCTTGGCACCTGTAAAAGCTACGGTTATGCCATTAACAAAAAAAGATGGATTACCAGAAAAAGCGAGAGAAGTAATGAACCTGTTGAAGCTTGATTTTAATGTTCAATATGATGAAAAAGATTCGATAGGCAAACGTTATCGCAGGCAAGATGCAATTGGCACGCCTTATTGCATAACGGTTGATTATGAAAGTTTGGACAACAATACCGTTACCATTCGCCACAGAGACAGCATGCAACAGGAAAGAATTTCTATTGATGCACTGCATGGGATGATTGCGGAAAATACAGGTTGGGCGCAGCTGCTGAGATAAATTGTGAGTTGTGAATTGTGAGTTGTGAATTTCGCAACTTACAATACCATTTCCCATTAATACTGTAATTTTTTTTTCTTTCATCCTTTAATTTTTTGAATAAAAAAGCTAGTTAATAAGTCGGCATCTAGAATCTAATTGCAACGGATTTAAGCACTTAGTTTTCTAATCAACTTATCACTTCTTTTTATTCAAAAAATTTAAAGGATGAGGGTACGTTTGCGGTCATTGGAAGATAGTAGAATATTCCCACTCAACATTTAGACACTTCGAAAAATTCATTAAATTAGTACATGAATAAAGTACTACTATTTCTAACTTTTCTGATGAGCGGTAACAGTTTCGCTCAAGTGCGTGAGATTGGATTGAAAACGGGAATTACAAATTCCATAATCAATATAAATTCAATTGATGCGAGTGGCAATAAAAAAAGTTATAATACTTCGACCGGGCAAAGTTTTTATGCTCAGTTATATACTCAGTTTTATAATTATCAGAATTTTAGTTTACAAGGTGGCCTAGGAATAATTGAGAAAAACTCCGACTATCAATATAAAATAAGAGTAGGTAATATTGGCGATTCTGTGCAATTTAATACCTTGCTAGAAACACGTGCTGTTTTTGTAGAATTTGATGCCAAATTAAAACTTCTTATTCCAGAGCTACCAAATGTTATTCCTTATTTATTAGTGGGGCCGCAACTCTCTTTTTTAAACAAACAATCGCCTACCATCCCCTTTACACTTGCTAGCACACAAATACAAGGTAATGTTGGCATCGGAGCCGACATCGATTTTAAAAAAATAAATGTGTTTGCAGAATACAATCGGCTCTTAAATTTCAACAATAATTACAGCGAAGATGCCAATTATGAATATTCTGAAAAAACAGGGATCTTTTTAATCGGCTTAAAGTTTTTAATAAAGCCAAAAAACTCTAAATAAATGCGCCAGGATTGTATCTTTGGAGCATGATTATAAAAACCGCCGAATTTATCATTAGTAATACTCAAGTTGATAAGATGCCAGCTCCTGGCAAGCCTGAATATGCTTTTATAGGTAGATCAAACGTTGGTAAATCCTCTTTAATAAACATGCTATGCCGACAAAAAGGATTGGCTAAAACCTCACAAAACCCAGGCAAAACTCAAGTCATCAATCATTTTATGATAAATGATACTTGGTATTTGGTTGATTTACCTGGTTATGGTTATGCAAAAGTTTCTCAAACCACCCGCAAATCATGGGAAGGAATGATTAAAACTTATTTAGAAGAAAGAGAAAATTTACAATGCGTAATGGTGCTCATTGATTCTAGATTAGAACCGCAAAAAGTTGATCTTGCTTTTATTGATTGGTTAGGCGGAAAAGGCATTCCATTCTGTATTATTTTTACAAAAGCCGATAAACAATCGAAAAGTAAAACCGCAAGTAATGTTGAGTTATTTAATTCTACGCTGTTGAAAAATTGGGAAGAATTACCAAGCTTTTTTGTTACCTCTGCAGAAGAAGGTACAGGTAAAGAAGAAGTGTTAGCATACATCGATGAGATTAACAAAGCTTTCGACCCCTATATAACGAATGAATAATTAAATGAAAAATTACCTTTCGCTAATTAAATTTAGTCATACCATTTTTGCATTACCCTTCGCTATTATTGGTTTCTTTTTAGCCATGCGAAATACAAATGCTCAATTTGATTTAAAATTATTTTTGTTGATGACCCTATGCATGGTTACCGCTCGTAGTGCAGCTATGGCTTTTAATAGATACATCGATAGAGATATCGACATACAAAATCCGCGAACAAAAAACAGAGAAATTCCTGCAGGAATTATAAAAGCAGATACTGCATTATGGTATGTAATTTTAAATTCTCTGCTATTTATATTACTTACTTTTTTCATCAATACCATTTGCTTTTATTTATCCCCAATTGCTTTGTTAATTATACTTGCGTATAGTTATACAAAACGGTTTACAGCGCTTTGTCATTTTGTACTTGGCCTCGGCTTATCATTAGCCCCTATTGGTGCATATTTAGTAATTACTGGAGAGTTCGCACTTAGTCCGATTTTGTTTTCATTAGCTGTACTTACTTGGGTAAGTGGCTTCGATATCATTTATTCTTTACAAGATGAAGAGTTCGATAAATCGCAAGCATTACACTCCATTCCTAGTGCCATTGGCAAAGTAAATGCGCTCAAACTTTCTACGTATATCCATATTTTATCGGCAGTGTTTGTAATATTACCCGGATTTATAGATTCATATTCTTGGTTTTATTGGTTAGGCGTATTGGTGTTTTGTAGCATGTTGGTGTATCAACATTTATTAGTAAAACCAAACGACTTAAGCAAAGTAAACTTAGCCTTTATGACTACCAACGGAATTGCAAGTATATTTTTTGCTGCTTTCTTTTTACTCGATTATTTCTTATTATAATTCAGCCTTTACATGTATACTTTAGATAAATTAAAAAGATCATTTTTACCCGAAAGCCTTGAAATTACTTGGCAAAGTATAGAACCTTACTTTATCCAATTAGAAAATAAAACTATAAGTTCTGTTGATGAATTAGAAAGTTGGTTAAAAGAAAGAAGTGAATTAGAAGCAGTGCTCGAAGAAGATTTTGCTTGGCGTTACATACGCATGACATGTGATACTCGTGACGAAAAGATCAAACAAGCATTCGAATATTTTGCAACAGAAATTGAACCTCATTTAGCAGAATACTCAAATAAATTAAACGAGAAATTTTTAAACTGTTCCTTTGCTGAACAACTCGATAGACTAAAATATGGAATTTATATTCGTTCTTTAAAAAATCAGTTTGAAATTTTCAGACAAGAAAATATTGAATTGTTTACGCAATTACAATTAGAGCAACAAAAATACGGAAGCATCGCTGGCGCTATGAGTATAGAGTACGATGGTAAAGAGTATACCTTAGAACAAGCTGCTAATTTTATAAAGAGTACCGATAGAGAAATACGTAAAATAGTTTACGAGAAAATTCAAAACAGAAGGTTAGCGGATAAAGAAAAACTCGACGAATTATTTTCATCACTAGTAAAAGTTCGTCACCAAGTTGCCTTAAACGCTGGCTTCGAAAATTTCCGCGATTACATGTTTAAAGCATTGGGAAGGTTCGATTATACGGCAGAAGATTGTTTTAATTTCCATGATGCTATTGAAAAAGAATTAACACCTCTGTTTAAAGAATACGCAGAACTGCGTAGAGAAAAATTAAATTTACCCAGCTTAAAACCTTACGATACAGAAGTAGATGCAAGCGGAAAAATGGCTTTAAAACCATTTGAGGATGCGGATGATTTGATTGAGAAAAGCATTGCGTGTTTCCATAAAATACATCCTTATTTTGGCGAGAAACTAGCCACTATGAAAGAGCATAACCTAATCGATTTAGATTCGCGTGCAGGCAAGGCTCCTGGAGGTTACAACTATCCATTAGCAGAATCGGGTGCTCCGTTTATTTTTATGAATGCAGCTAATGCCATGAGAGATTTAACTACCATGGTACATGAAGGGGGGCATGCTGTACATACTTTTTTAACAAACGACTTAGAGTTAAACGATTTTAAACGTACCCCATCTGAAGTTGCGGAAGTAGCCTCTATGAGTATGGAATTAATTTCGATGGATGCTTGGGATGTTTTTTTTAGCAATGCTGATGATTTAATTCGTGCAAAAGAAGAGCAATTAAAAGATAGTTTAAAAACATTGCCTTGGGTAGCAACCATAGACGCTTTTCAACATTGGATTTACACACATCCTGAACATACAGTTGAAGAACGCACGAACGCTTGGGAGGAATGTTTTGATAGGTTCGGGTCGAATTTTGTGAATTGGGATGGTTATGAATCGTTTAAACAAAACTTATGGCAAAAACAATTGCATTTATTTGAGGTGCCTTTTTATTATATTGAATATGCGATTGCTCAATTAGCAGCCATCGCGATTTACAAAAACTTTAAAGCGAATCCGAAGAGAGCAATTGAACAATACATGAATGCATTAAAGCTTGGCTACACTAAAAGTATTCCCGAAATATATGCATCAGCAGGTATTAAATTCGACTTTTCTGTAGATTATATAAAGGAATTAGTGGCATTTATGAAAGATGAAATAGCAAATTTGAAGCATAATAATTAAAATCCTATTTTTGAAACATGTTCAACGGTAAAAAAATTGTCGTTGTGTTGCCGGCCTATAATGCAGCACCCACTTTAGAAATTACATACAAAGAGATCCCGATGGATATTGTAGACGATGTAATTTTGGTTGATGATGCTAGTAAGGATAATACCTCAGACTTGGCAAGAAGCATAGGCATTAAGCATGTAATCCGCCACGAAAAAAATAAAGGCTACGGAGGAAATCAAAAAACATGTTACGATAAAGCACTGGAATTAGGTGCAGATATTGTAATAATGCTACACCCCGATTATCAATATACACCGAAGTTAATTATAGCGATGACGAGCATAATTGGCAACGATTTGTACCAAGTAGTATTAGGCTCAAGAATATTAGGTAAGGGTGCCTTAAAAGGTGGCATGCCATTGTATAAATACATCGCAAATAGATTTCTTACCTTAACTCAAAATATATTAATGAACCAGAAGCTTTCGGAATACCACACTGGTTACCGTGCGTTTTCTAAAGAAGTTTTAACAAGTATAAATTACCATCATAACTCCGATGACTTTGTTTTCGACAATCAGATGATTGCGCAAATATGTTATAAAGGATTTGACATTGCTGAAGTAACTTGCCCAACTAAATATTTCGAAGAAGCCTCTTCCATTAATTTCAGAAGAAGCAGCATTTACGGCTTAGGTGTACTAAGTGTGTCTGTTGGGTATTTCCTTGAGAAGTTGGGGATAGGGAAAAGACGAATTTATAAAAAGTAATTAGCTAATTAGATAATTAGCTAATTAGCTAATTATTTCTATTGGCATCCACCTTTGAACTTCACGCGCTGATCTATTTGATCGGCACCACCGGCCCAAGCACGTTTACGTATCGTTAGCTCCAATTCTTTTAACACTGATCCTGCTGGTATATTTAAAAATTTATTCGGAATCATATACAACTTAAATTTACCTGTAGCATCTTTTTTCATGGTTAACTTAGGATTGTTTTGCAATTGCAAAAATCTCGAAGGCTCAATTGTTGAAGTGGCTAAGGTTACAGTGTCTTCAATGGTAGCTTTTATGTACAACAACACTTCACCATCTGCTAAATTTTGCATAGTAGTTTTTTTCTCAATTGTGTTATCGTAAACAATTGCTAATACCTGATCTTGAATAATGGTTGATGGAAAAGGATATAAAGTTCCTTTATCTAATCTAGGTGCATTTACTACTAAATTAATATCCGTTGATTTAATATCTGGGTCTCCATACCCACCGCCGTTCTTTGGTTTCACTAAAAAATTAATTCCTTTAGTATAAACATCTCCTGCAGGCACTTCGTAAAATTCTGTAGGTATCATTTCATAGTAATACACATTTGCGCCCTTTGTATCATCCTTAGTCATTTTCAGTAATTCGTTGGAATTTTGCCAAGGTTTTTCTCCCTCACCATTTGCTTTTGCAGTTCCGGTTGGGTGTTCAAAAGGCGACCATGTCCAGATGTAAAACGGACCAGGATCTGCCATTAATAATTTAACATGTTCTAACGATTGATCGAGTTTTGCTAAATCAATATATATTTTAATTGATTTAGTTACGTCGGTAGGATCTGGCTCAATCCATGCAGTTTGTGCTGAAGCTACTCCAGCCATTATAATAATTACGATTGATAAAAATATCTTTTTCATTTTATTGATCCAATTAATTTATAGAACGATTAAAACTCAAGTCGTATGTAAAGGCTTCATTTCCATTACATGAAATAGATTTGCTAATCTTAAGTGCATTATCTACCGTACGAATCGGAGCTAACAAGTTAAACTCTACGGTAGCATCTCCATTAGCCGGAATTAATAAAATTTTTGTTGGAAAATTCACATCGTCGAATCTCCATTTACCTTCGGTAGTGCCAAAAACATTAAATGGCAATCCTGTTGTATCACAGACATACGTTGTGTCTGGTCCTTGGATTGAAAAAACGATGTTTGGCAAAGCAGTACTACCGGCAAAGTAATCTTTCATATCCATGCTTTCTTCAACAATTGTAACCTTATCAGTTATTACAAAATCTGTTAAAACCCAACGAGCTACCACTCCATCAATTTTACTTGCTGGTAAGCCGATGCTTTCGTATTCTTTTTTACATGCAGAAGTACTGAACACAATCAATACCATTACTGCTAAAATTATCTTTTTCATCATTTTAAATTTACGAATTAATTACAACCTCCGGTTTCATTTAATATAAATACCGAAGTTACTTCTGTACTCGGAAATTGCAAAGCTAAGCCTGGACAATTCCAAGGTGCAGAGCGAATCGTAACACCAGTAACAGGTTTCACTGAAGTAGAACCAAACGCACCCAATCTTTTCATGTAATAGGTTCTATCTCCTTCACAGAATAATTCTTTTCTGCGTTCTTCTCTAATCAAAACTAATAAATCTTCGCCCAAAGCGGTTGTAGCTTCTTTAGCTGTATTACCTGGGTAAGCTCTGTTAATTATTTTATTGATGTCTGCAACTGCCGTGCTTAAATCTCCAGTTTCTGCAGCAACCTCTGCTCTCATCAACAATAACTTTGTTAAAGTGATGTATGCAGAACCAAAATAATCATTATTAAACTTCTTACTTACAAAAAATTCATTCGCTTTACCTTCGTTTACAACTCCCACTAATCTTGCTCTAATATCTGTTGTATCTGATGTAATAAGATCATAGATTTCTTTTCTCAATCCAACATCAGGAACTTTAGTATCACTTCTATATCTATCAATAAATTGCCCACCTCTATTATCATTTGCGTTATTGCTAACAAATGAAAATACAAACTCATTGCTAATACCTGTAAGGTTTTGGTTGAAACGATCAATAGAATCTGATAATGTATAAGGTCCTGCCATAACTTCATCAAGTAAGGTTCTACATTCCGCTAATCTGTTCATGTTGAAATAAACATCTGCCAACACTGCTTTAGCTGCATTCACATTTGCATAATTTCCGTTAGTACTTGGTAAGTTTGCAATTGCATATTGTAAATCAGTAATGATAAAATCATAAACAGCTGCAACAGACGAACGTTGAATAGGTTCTTGCGAAGCTTTATCGCGGATAGGAACACCAGGGTGCGAATTATCTGCGGTATAACCATAAGGCTGTGCCCATAATTTTACAGCTTCATAATGGCATATTGCTCTGATAAATCTACCTTCCGCCTTCATGCGTTTTATATCAGCCTCCGTTAAGCCTGCAATTTTATCATAAAATCCATCCATAGAATTTACACGATAAACAGGAATGTACAAACGACCATATAAACCGCCTACATCAGAATTAAAGAAGTTTGTATTTCTACTCCAAATCTCTGTTCTAAATTCATTTCCATCAAACGGTTTTTCAATATCATCACTCAATAAATCACCAAACAACTGAACCGTTCCGTTGTATTGATTTGCCAATGCATCGTAACAAGAGTTTAATAATTTTTGCATATCCTCTGGTGTGGTTACAGCTTCATCTGCCAATAACACTCCTTCTGGTTTTATCTCTAACATCTTTTCGCAAGATGACAATCCTATTGATCCAATCAGTAGGCTTGAGATATAAAATATTTTTTTATATGTATTCATGTCTGTTGCTTAAAATGTAATGTTTACTTGTAAATTATATGTTTTTTGTTGCGGAGGAGTTAAGTAGGTTATGTTTGAACTCATGTTTCTATCTGTTGAGTTTTCAAAATCTCTCGCAATTTCTGGATCTAAACCTGTATATTTAGTAAAGGTTAATAAGTTGGTTCCGATGAAAGAAACTCTAGCCGATTCAATTTTTAGTTTCTGCAATTTTGCTTTCGGAATTCTATATCCTACGGTTAAGTTTCTCAATCTTGCAAAGGTTCCATCATGTAACCACATCGTAGTGTTAATCCAAGGAGTTGGCGATCCATACGTTGCAGTTTCTAAAGTCAAACGAGGGAAAGCTGCATTGTCACCTGGTTGTTGCCATCTATCAAATATATCAGTACGCATGTTCCAATTTGTTACCACGCCTAACTGACGTTTTGCAGATGATTCATAAATATCACCACCCAATACAAAATTAAATAACACACTCATGTCCCAATTTTTGTAACTAAATGTATTGGTAATTCCACCAATAGCATCTGGTAAAACCGCACCTACCGCTACACGATCTTTAGGATCCCAGTTGAAAGTTTCTACCCCGTTTATATCTAAATAAACCGGGCGACCTGTTGCAGCATCTATGTGTGAGTAACGAACTAAAAAGTTAGTTCCTACTGGCTGCCCAACTACTACACGTGTATCATTGGTTCCACCACTCACTGCATCTTCAGAGTATTTACCAATGCTTGTAATTTCATTTAAATTTCTAGCAATGTTAAAATTAGTAGTCCATTTAAATTCTCTATCAATATTTCTGGTTACGAATGAGAACTCCACTCCGTTATTCGTAATGCTTCCTACGTTATCCCAATAACCAGTAAAACCTGTAGATGGTGGAACTGCTAATTGCATTAACACATCACTAGTTCTACGATCATAGTATTCTAATGTAAAGGTTACACGATCTCTCCATAAACCTACGTCGATACCTGTGTTGAAAGTCCAAGATGTTTCCCATCTTAAATTTGGATTATCTAAACGAGTAGGAAATGTAGTTCCAGTACCGTTATAGTTAGGAGTACTATTTGGGTTAGCATAAATTCCAAAACGTTCGTAGTTTGGAATATTTGCGTTACCACTTTTTCCATAACTAACACGAGCTTTAGCAGTACTAATAACTGGGATTTTTTTCATAAAATCTTCTTCCGTTAACAACCAAGAGATGGCTGCTGCTGGAAAATATCCATATCTATTGTTAGCTCCAAATCTTGAAGAACCATCTGCTCTAAAAGTTGCATCCATAAAGATTTTATTTTTATATCCGTAACTCAAACGAGTGTAATAACCAACAAATGCCCATTGTTCTGGTGAGTTTTCTGATGAGAAATAAGTATACAATGCTGAATCCTCCACCTTCGCTTCTCCATCATAAAAACCATTACCCATATTGGTTGCGGTTTTAAATCTCCCTTCAGTTAAAGAGTTCTGGTACTCGTGGCCCACCATTACACTTAATTTATTAGCAGCATTAATTTTGTAATTGTAATTTAATTGAAAATTATAATTATAGTTCTTTGTTATTCTAGAGTTACGACTTGCAGAACCAATATGTGTTGAGTTTAACAACATTTTTGGATCGTACTGATCGTCTACTAAATTCATGTAATCATAATTTCCCTTTACTGATAAGACTAAGTCATCTGTTAAATTATAATCAAGACCAAGACCATTTAAAAATCTATTTTCAACTGTTTGCCATTTCTTCAACTCTTGAATACGCACAGGATTATCACCTCCTGTAAAATAAGTACCATCAGGATTATACACCGGAAAAATTGGAAGCGCAGTTGACATAGCTGCTCCCAAGCCTCCTGCCCATGCAGTATTCACACGTTTATTTAATCCATTACTGTAAGATGAACTTGAGGTCATTTTCAATTTCTTTGAAATTCTATAATCTCCATTTATACGAAAAGCTGTTTGGTCAAATCTATTTCCAACCAAAAAGCTTTCATCTTTTGCATAAGAGATGTTTGCCAATAATGAAACATATTTATTTCCGTATGTCATCGAAAAATTATGGCGATGCTTAACACCAGTTTGTGTAGTTAAATCCACCCAATCTGTGTTTGTTTTGCGAGCATCTTCCCATGAGATATTATTTGGCAGTCTTGCTAAGCCTACCCCTCCATCATTTTCATAAGCTTCTTGGTACAGTTGTAAATACTGCTCAGAGTTTAACATATTAGGCAATGCTGTTGCTGTGGCAATACCAATATTACCATTATACGCAAACGACGTTCCGCTTTTATTTGCTCTTTTGGTTGTTACAATAATTACTCCGTTTGCACCTCTAGAACCATAAATGGCAGTAGCTGCTGCATCTTTCAATACGTCAATAGATTCTATATCATCAGGATTTATTGATGATAATGGATTGTTATTTAATGCCCCTGCATTCCCATTCAAAAAGTAATCTTGCGTAATAGGAATTCCATCAATTACATAAAGAGGGTCGCCACCTGCAGAAATAGATGATATACCTCTAATACGAATTACTGAAGCAGAACCTGCTGCTCCACTACCAGTTGTAACTTGTACTCCAGGTAACTTTGCTTGTAAAGCAGATTCGAAACTAGGTACCGGCAAATCGTTTAATTCCTTTGCAGAAATTTTAGAAATTGCCCCAGTAACTTCGCGTTTTACCTTCGTTCCATAACCAACTACCACCACATCTTCCAGTTGCTTAGTGTCTTCTCTCATCGTAAAAGAAACATTCACATCTGTAGTATTTGTTTGTACCTCACGGTAAATAGTTTGAAAACCTAATATCGAAACTTTTAATTTGTATTTCGTATTAGGTTGTAATTTACCTATAGAAAAATTTCCTAATGCATCTGTAACTGCTGCGAGGTTTGCTCCTTCTATGACTACACTGGCGCCAATTACTGGCTCTTTGGTTGGGTCTGTAATTTTACCGCGTATGCTTTGAGCATACAAACTGGTACTACAGAGCAATGTGAAAATTAAGAGTATATTTCTCTTCATAATTATTGTTTATAGGATTATTATTTTTTGTTTATACGTTTTTTCTGATTGTTGAACATTGATAATATACGTTCCTGAAGTCAAATTCAATTCGGCTTTAGTTATTACTTCAAATCCATCACTTGAATTAATTTTCTTATTAAATAATTTCTTTCCTAGCAAGTCGTACACCTCAATAAATACGGGTGCTTGAGTAGATACCCATTCAATATAAATTTCCTCTAACATAGGATTCGGAAATATTTCTACATCAATAATCTTGTTATTTTTTGTTTTTATGGATGTGAGGGTTGTTGGAGGCATTAATTGTTTATCAACATAAAATTTATACTCCCCTGCTTGCAATTTAATTCTTTGTTGTACGTCTAATACATTTATAGAATCACCAGTAAATAATTCATACCATACACCTGTATGCTGAAACACTGGAATTATAGAATCTAATTTAACATTAAAATTGGCTACACACACTGTATTTAAACTTGCATCGTTTACTTTATATAATTTCAGTCCTGAACTTGCATTAAATGTGTAGTTACTTGTTGAATAAGAGGGCTGCGTATTCTTCAACCAACCCAATATCGACGTTACTTCGTAAATTCTTTTACGTGAAGCATCCCTTAAATAATCCCAACGAATAGGTTTATTGCCCAGTCGACCATTAAAATTAATTGAATAATCATATCCCAACTCTCCAAATTGCCAAATCATTCTAGGGCCTTGCTGCGGAATTAAAAAACACATCGATGCTTCAATTCTACGCAATCCCGTTTTTAAGTTTTTTACATTATAGCTGCCTAAGGAATTTCCAAATTGAATATTTTTATACATCAATCGTTCTTCATCATGACTTTCTGCATAGGTAACCAAATGTGGCTTCGACCAAGATCTTGTTTTATAATCGCCACCATTTATATTACTTGTACTTACATAACCCATGGTTGCTTCGCCGTAGTTATAGTTCATATTTCCCCATAACATAAAACCATAATTGGCAAGTTCTTTTTCTTCTGTATTATCTGCAAAATGTTCAAGAATTAAATAACATGTAGAGTCGTATGTTCTTACTTTGTTATATATGCGTTTCCATAACGCTATTCTACTCGCATCGTACACACCCCAAGCACCTACATCTGTGGTACTTTTTTGTGTAAAGCCTTTTGATAAGTCAAATCTGTATCCATCAATTTTATACTCTTGTAGCCAAAATTTAATCACCGAATCAGTAAAATCTTTGGTTACCTGATTTTCATGATTAAAATCATAACCCACACCAAACGGATGTTTATCTGTTTGATTGAACCAAGGATTATCTGCGCTCGGACGATTATTCGTTTTATCAAAATATAAACGCACCATCGGACTTTGTCCGAACGAATGATTTAAAACCATATCAATTACAACCGCGATTCCAAATTTATGGCACTCGTCTACAAATGCTTTCATGGCATTTTTCGTACCGTAATATTTATCTACTGCAAAATAGAAAGAAGGGTTGTAACCCCAGCTTTCATTGCCTTCGAACTCGTTTACAGGCATTAACTCAATAGTGTTAATTCCTAATTTCGATAAATAAGCTATGGTGTCTTTAAGGGTTTGAAAATCATGTCGCGCGATAAAATCTCGAAGATGTAGCTCGTAAATAAACATCTTTTGTATTGGAGGTCGTACAAAATTATCAGAATATTGCCAATTGAATTTATCTTGCAGAGTATTTAGTACCGAAACATATTCTGACGTTTTACTGCTAGGATATGGTAATAAGTTAGGATAGGTTACACTTGGAATATATGGATCGTTATATTGATCTAACAAAGTTTCTGCATAAATATCGGCAATTCTTATTTGTGTAGAATCCACTACATACTGAAATCTGTAGTTCTGACCTTTTGTAAGACCGTTTAATTGCAACCAAAATTTTTGTCCCGAAGGACTCTTTGTCATATAATATTTAGTATCAAATTCCCAATTGTTAAAATCACCAATTACAAATACAAATTCTTTGTAAGGTGCATGTAATTGTAGTATTACAGAGGTGTCGGAAATATAATTTATACCATCTTTGATCCCAACAGGTGAACTTGCAATATTTGGCGAACTTATGTACACAGCATAAATGGTATCGCGGTAAAAATTGCCATTTTTAAATGCCTCAAAAACATACGTATATTTTCCAATCGAATTCGTATTGGCAGGTTCACTGTAATTCAATACAGAATCATTCTGTACAGAAGCTAGCTCAATACCATTTTTATATAGTTTGAGATTTGCCTTTGATGAAGTTATTGCTTTTATATTAAATAATTGTGTGGTTTTTAATATTTGGGCATTGTTAGTTTCAAATCTGGCTTGAAAAGTGCCATTAGAAATGCTTACAAAAATATCTGTTCCATCAGTTTCTCTTCCAACAATAGAGCCATTTTGGTTTCTAAAAACAAAAGCAAGTTTTAATACTTGCTCTCCTACTGGCACACCATAAAATGAATTAATGGTATAAGTTAATGAAAACAGATTATTGCCCATATTGGTCATTTTTACCTTTGCATCATCGGTACCCCAATTGCCTTGTACATAGCGCCACGAACCCGGAGTAGGACTTAAATTAGTAATAACTCCGGTATGTGCATAAACTACTGATTGGCCCTGCAGAGCTTTATTCCCTTTACTGGCATCGAAAATTACTGTTACCTGATCAAATTGAGTGGCAAAAGTGGGGTTAATAGTAACCACTTGAGCTTTTGTGTCACAAAAAAGCAAGAGCAGCGCAAAAAGGGCGTAAAAACCTTTTTTAAACTTAAATTTTAAACTAAACATAAATGCAATTTAATAAAAAAATAAAAGAAAAAATAAGAAAGTGTAAAAATTACACTTTTTAGAATTATTATAGATAGTGTATTTTTTACACTAAAATTTGGAGGTTCCATATTTATGTACTAATTTGGATTTAACAAATATTAAAAAACATTATGAAAAAACTTTTACTTATAGTTGTTCTAGCAGGTTTAACGCTAGGCACACAAGCACGTAAGGTAATGTTCCGAGTAGATATGACGGGGCAAACTGTTAGTGCAAATGGCGTACATATGCCAGGTAACTTTAAAGATGTTAACTATGATAACATTGATGAGAATCCAGGATTAGCTAACTGGGATAAGACATCCAACTTGATGACAGATCCAAATGCCGATAACATTTATACGGTAGTATTGGATTTAGCTCCAAATTTGGTGTACGAATTCAAGTTTATTAATGGTAACGACTGGCCAGGCTCTGAAAATATACCTGCAATTTCTCAAGTAGGTGGTAGTAACACTAACCGTTGGACATGGGTAAACTCTACTTCAGGTACAGATACTTTAGTTTTACCTGCTATCAGATTCGGACAATCGGCTCCAGCTGGTATGAAAGCTATTCGCTTTAGAGTAAACATGAAATTAGTAACTACAGTAAGTTCTAATGGAGTACACGTTGCTGGTGATTTCCAAGGATGGGATCCATCAAAAACACGTATGGTAAACTATGCTGGAGATGGCTCGTTTACAGGTACTGTTTATCAGCATATTGGATATGTAGCTACAGGTGCAACTGGTGGCGCCACACAATATAAATTTGTTAATGGAAACGCTTGGGGACAAGATGAAGGCGTACCTTCTTCTTGTGCGGTTGGTGGTAACAGAACCTTTGGTGCATCTACAAACGACTCACTATTAGCTAGAGTTTGTTTCGGTTCATGTGATGATTGCCCTTCGGCTCCACTTCCTGTATATGACGTGACTTTTAGAGTCGACATGACAAATGCATGTGAGTACGATTCTGTTGACGTTGCAGGTGGTAAAATTAACAACTGGACTGGTGGCACTATGTTAAGACCAATTTCGGTTGGCAGCAAAATTTATTCAGTTACAGTTCCTATTGATTCTGGTGAAGTACAATACAAATTCAGAAAATTAATTGCAGGTAATCCAAGTTGGGAAGGTGTTGAAAATCGTAAACAAAACTTAATATCTGATACTGTATTAAATTTAGTTTGTTTTGATAAAGATACAACATGTGGACCATATATTGCACCAGGTGATGTTAGATTCATAGTCGATTTATCAAACGAAATTCCTGATCCAAATGGTGATGTATTTATCATGGGTAACTTTACTCAACCAAACTGGCAAAATGGTGCTATTAAAATGACTCCTGTTGCAGGACAGATTGGTATGTTTGAAACAACGTTTAACATGTGTCCTTCGGGATTTGCATTCCAGTTCTCAAATGGACCTGTTTCTAACAATGCCAATGTTGAAAATTTCTCAGATACTTTAGACAGAGGTTGTGTGGTTAACAATGGTGTTGGTGGTTGGAATCGCATATATGAGCGTACTGACGCTAATGTTAAAACAGTTGCATTTGTATTCAATACATGTACTGCAATTAGCTTAGGTATAGAAAATAATACATTAGAGTCGTCTGCTGTAAGAATGTTTCCTAACCCAAGTTCAGAATCTACTACAATTGAATTTAACGACAATGCTACTGCACATCAAATAACTGTTACAGATGTAACAGGTCGTGTAGTTGCAAAATATTCAAACGTTTCAGAAAAATCAATTAACGTAAACACTCAAAATCTTAATGCAGGTGTTTATTTCGTAACTATTCAAAATGATAGAAACGAAAATGCTTCATTAAAATTAATGGTTCGTTAATCTTTGTTAAATA
>JBILKW010000030.1:0-16875 GCA_044376465.1 Sphingobacteriales bacterium
AGCTAGCTAGAAGTAGGTAGAAATTGTACAATCGAGAAGATTGCTCTTTGCTAGTTATATGTTTCGTTTTTATTTTAATCAAATTCCGATGGCCACATTTGCACATTTGCACATTTGCACATTTGTACATTTACGCATTTGCACATTTTTACTACATTTGCGCATTAATCACACACGATGTCAACAAAAGGTCCTATCTCTCAGTTTATTGAGAAAAACTATTTACATTTTAATGCGGCAGCTTTAGTAGATGCTGCTAAAGGGTATGAAACACACTTGTTAGAAGGGGGTAAAATGATGGTAACACTTGCCGGTGCAATGAGTACTGCCGAACTCGGAATTTCATTTGCAGAAATGATTCGCCAAGGGAAAGTAGACATAATTTCTTGTACAGGTGCTAACCTCGAAGAAGACATTATGAACCTTGTTGCTCATTCACACTACAAACGCGTTCCTAATTACCGCGATTTAAGTCCACAAGAAGAGTGGGACTTGCTAGAGAACGGCTTTAACCGCGTTACCGATACTTGTATACCAGAGGAAGAGGCTTTTCGTCGTATTCAAAAACACATATATAAACAATGGAAAAATGCCGAAGAAGCTGGTGAGCGTTACTTCCCTCACGAGTACATGTACAAAATGCTGCTTTCTGGCGAAATGGAACAATACTATGAAATTGATCCTAAAAACTCTTGGATGATTGCTGCTGCCGAACGCAACATTCCAATTATTGTACCCGGATGGGAAGATTCTACCATGGGTAATATCTTCGCATCATACTGCATTAAAAATGAGCTAAAACCTAGCACCATGAAGAGTGGTATTGAGTACATGATTTGGTTAAGCGAATGGTACAGAGCAAACTCTAGTGGTAAAGGTGTTGGATTTTTCCAAATCGGCGGTGGTATTGCCGGCGATTTCCCAATATGCGTGGTACCGATGATGTACCAAGACTTAGAATGGCACGATGTTCCTTTCTGGAGCTACTTCTGTCAAATATCAGATTCTACAACTTCTTACGGAAGCTACTCTGGTGCAGTACCTAATGAAAAGATTACTTGGGGCAAATTAGACATCAATACTCCTAAATTTATTGTGGAGTCTGATGCAACCATAGTGGCTCCACTTATTTTCGCATGGATACTCGGGCAATAATTATCCCCCATTTTTTAGGATTATTTTTGTGCTCAAAAATTTTTTTTTCAATGCATAATTGCTGCGTTATTTAGACTCATTCAAAATAAGTTTAAATGTCAGAAAATTGTCAACAGAATCAAATAAAATCCTATTTTTGCCACTCTAAACGTGTATTTTTAGCGCGATTAGAAAGCATTTTCAATACAATTATTAGAATTTTTAATTTAAGATATTAATTATCAACAGATATGGGTTTTCATCTCTCCATTACTAAAAAGTTATCCATTCGTACCATTTTCATTTTAATGAGTTTCGTTTTGAGCTTAACCAATGTTAACGCGCAAGATGTGAAAGTGGGTGAAAGTATTTTCAAAGCGAATTGTACTTCTTGTCACGCAGTTGGGCGTAAAGTTATTGGTCCGGCATTAAAAGGTATTGAAGACAGGTGGGCGGATAAAGGATTATTGAAAAAGTTCATCTTGAACTCGCAAGCAGTAATTAAAAGTGGCGACAAATATGCTGCGGCATTGTACCAAGAGTACAACCAAACCGTAATGCCAAACCACAATTTTACAGATGCAGAGTTAGATGGTTTATTAGCTTACATTAAAGCGGAGGCTGATGCTCCTGCTGCAACTGCTGCTGCTCCTGGTGCAACGGCTGGTGCTGCTACAAGTACTAATGGTGCTGCCTTTAACAACTACACCATTGGTGGATTAATTCTATTAATTGTAGTATTAATAGTGGTGATTTTTGTATTGAACAGAGTAATTGGTTCATTAGAAAGATTAATTCGTGTTAAAAACGGTGAAGTAATTGAAACCATCGTTACTGCTGTAAAGGAAAAAGTAAGCAATTTCAAATGGATGTTGCTGAATAAGAAAAAAGTATTCTGGTTCATTGTAATATTCATGGGTGTATTTAGTGCATGGGGATGGAACCAAATGTGGAACATCAATGTAAACACTGGTTACCAACCGGTACAACCAATTAAATTCTCGCACGAATTACACGCGGGTATAAACCAAGTAAATTGTCAATATTGCCACTCTGGTGCGTTCAAATCTAAGAACGCAAGTATTCCTTCGCTGAACGTTTGTATGAACTGCCATAACTATGTTCAAGCAACGGAGAAATACGATGGAAACATCTCTCCAGAAATTCAAAAAATATACACTGCTTTAGATTATAACCCAGACACTCGTGTGTATGGAAACAACCCTAAACCAGTAGAGTGGGTACGTATACATAACTTACCAGACTTTGCATACTTCAACCACTCGCAACATACAACCGTTGCTGGTGTAGAGTGTCAGAAATGTCACGGTCCAATTGAGAAAATGGCTGAAGTTTACCAATACTCTCCATTAACCATGGGATGGTGTATTGATTGTCACCGCCAAACTGAAGTGAACTCTAAAGGCAATGCTTATTACGATAAAGTATTAGCAGCGCACGAAGATATTAAGAACGGTAAGAAAGTTACTGCCGCTGCTTTAGGTGGTTTAGAATGCGTTAAATGTCACTATTAATATTATTGTAGATTTATTCGATACCATATATATAAGATGGAAAATAACACTAAAAAATATTGGAAAGGTTTAGAGGAGTTAAATCAATCTCCCGAATTCGTAAAGCTTAGCAAAAACGAATTTGCTGAAGAACTTCCAATTGACGAATTATTATCCGAGTCGAAAGTAAATAACCCTACACCTCGTAGAGATTTCTTAAAGGCCTTAGGATTTGGAATGGGTGCTGTTGCGCTTGCTGCTTGTAACGAAGCGCCGGTAAAAAAAGCGATTCCTTATTTAATAAAGCCAGAAGAAATTACACCAGGTATTGCTAACTATTATACATCAAACTATAATGGTTTAGGGGTATTGGTAAAAACTCGCGAAGGTCGCCCAATTAAAATTGAAGGTAACCCGAACGACCCTATTTCTAAAGGTGGAACAGATGCAGTAGCACAAGCTTCGGTATTAGATTTATACGACTCATCTCGTTTAAAAAATCCGATGTTGAACAACGCAGAATCTACTTGGGATGCAGTTGATAAATATGTGAAAGCTGCTTTAGCAACGGCTACAAATGTTCGCATCGTTTCAAACACTATTATGAGTCCATCAACAAAATCGGTAATTGCTGATTTTGCTACAAAATATCCATCCACAAAACACATCACGTTCGATGCTTCATCATACTCTGGAATTATCAATGCGAACAACAATAGCTTTGGTAAAGCAGTAGTACCTTCTTATAATTTTGATAAGGCTGAAGTGATTGTAAGTTTCGGTGCCGATTTTTTAGGTACTTGGATTTCTCCAGTTGAGTTTACTAAACAATATGTTTCAAACAGAAACAATAAGAGTTTAGAATCGAAAAAAATGTCTCGTCACATACAATTCGAAACTATATTAAGTACAACCGGTACAAACGCCGATGCACGTTATGCACACAAACCATCTGAGCAGGGTTTAGCAATATTAGCATTATACAATGCGGTTGCTGCAAAGGCTGGCGCAGCAACGGTTTCGGGCGCAACAGTAAGATTTGAAAAAATTATAAACGAAACCGCTACAGAATTATGGAATGCTAAAGGCAAGTCATTAGTAGTATGTGGTTCGAACGATGTTTCTGTACAAGTTGCAGTAAACGCGATAAACTCTTTATTAGGAAACTACGGTGTTACTATCGATTTAGATAATGCATCAAACCAAAAACAAGGTAACGATGCAGAAATGATCGACCTAGTAAAAGAGATGAACGCTGGCAGAGTAGATGCAATTATTTTCTACGGTGCGAACCCTGCATATTCGTATGCAAACAACGCAGAATTTGTAGAAGCATTAAAGAAAGTAAAAACAAAAATTTCATTTGCAGATCGTGCAGATGAAACAGCAATGTTATGCGACGTTGTTGCGCCAAACAATCACTACTTAGAATCGTGGAGTGATGTTTCTGCAAAACGCGGAGTGTACTCAGTGGTTCAACCAACAATTTCGCCAGTTTACAATTCACGTCAAGCACAAGCTTCTTTATTAACTTGGGCTGATGCCAATGTTGATTATTTTACATACGTAAGAAATTACTGGGAGAAAAACATTTACCCACAAGCAAGTGGTTTTGCAGGTTTCTCAGCATTCTGGGAAGCAGCATTGCAAAAAGGTGTTGTGCTAACAGGAATGGCTACGCCACAATCGTACTCGTTTAACAACAACTTATCGGCAGTTGCTGAAACCATTAAAAATGCTTCTAAAAATGCAGGCAAAACTGAATTGTTCTTATACGAATCTGTTCAGTTGAGAGATGGTAACCACGCCAACAATCCTTGGTTATTAGAATTACCAGATCCAGTTTCTAAAGTAACTTGGGACAACTATGCTGCCATCAATCCTCAGTACGCTGCGGAATTAGGCATCAAAGAAAATACAAAAGTAGAAGTAACTGTAGGAAGTACGAAAGTTGTATTGCCAGTTTTAATGCAACCAGGACAAGCATCTGGAACCATTGGCATAGCTATTGGTTACGGACGTACTGCTGCAGGCAAGGCAGGAAACAACGTGGGTGTAAATGCTTTCCCGATGGTTTCTGTAATAAACGGAACGTTCCAATATTATAATTCGAACGTTACGGTAAACGCAACATCAGAAGAATACGAATTAGCTCAAACACAAACTCACCATACTATCGAAGGTCGTGATATCATCCGCGAGAAATCGTTGAAAGAATACACCTCTCATGAGAAGCATGATGAACACGGTGCTGCACACGGTGAAGGACATGCTAAACCAGAATTATGGCCAGACTATAAATACAATGGTCACCACTGGGCAATGGCAATCGACCTAAATTCGTGTACAGGTTGTGGAGCATGTGTAGTAGCATGTAGTGCAGAGAACAACGTACCAGTAGTAGGAAGAGACGAAGTAAGAAGAAGAAGAGAAATGCACTGGATACGTATTGATCGTTATTATTCGTACGAATCGGCAGAAGGTAAAGTCATCAATAAAGAAAAAGAATACTCGAATGTTGCAAATTATGAAAACGTAACAGTTGTACATCAGCCAATGATGTGCCAACATTGCGACCATGCACCATGCGAAACAGTTTGCCCAGTATTAGCAACGATGCACTCATCAGAAGGTTTAAATCAAATGGCTTACAACCGTTGTGTAGGAACTCGTTATTGCGCAAACAACTGCCCTTACAAAGTTCGTCGTTTCAACTGGTTTAACTATTGGAATGATGATCGTTTTGTAAACTTCTTACACGATGAAGCAGCATACTTAGCCTTGAACCCAGATGTTACTACACGTTCACGTGGGGTAATGGAAAAATGTTCATTCTGTGCACAAAGAATTCAGGCAGGTAAATTGGAAGCGAAAATCGAAAAACGTGCATTGAAAGATGGAGATGTTCAATCAGCTTGTCAACAAGGTTGCCCTGCAAATGCAATTGTATTTGGTGATATGAACGACCCAGCATCTGAAGTTGCAAAATTAATTAAGAGTGATAGAACTTACTATGTGTTAGAAGAAATCAACGTATTACCAGGAGTTGGTTACATGACTAAAGTAAGAAATACAATTGAAGCATAATAATTAAGAATAAAACCAAATCGTATGTCATCACATCACGAATCAATAATAAGAGAACCGTTAATTACGGGAACAGACATCACCTACAATAAAATTACGGAAGATGTTTGTGCACCAGTAGAAAGAATGCCAAGCAGAGCTTGGTGGATGGGGTTCACCGTAGCAGTACTAGGATTAACCTTATGGTTAGTAGCAGTAGGTTACACGTTCTGGACAGGTATAGGTGCCTGGGGATTAAACAAAACAGTAGGTTGGGCATGGGACATTACCAACTTCGTATGGTGGGTAGGTATCGGTCACGCGGGTACTTTGATCTCAGCAATCTTACTTTTGTTCCGTCAGAACTGGAGAAATTCAATCAACCGTTCGGCTGAGGCCATGACGATCTTCGCCGTTATTTGTGCGGCATCGTTCATCATCGCGCACATGGGTCGCCCATGGGTTGCATACTGGCCATTACCACTACCGAACCAATTCGGTTCGTTATGGGTGAACTTTAACTCACCATTGGTATGGGACGTATTCGCGATTTCAACTTACTTCTCTGTATCATTAGTATTTTGGTACACCGGTTTATTGCCAGACATTGCAACTATTCGCGACAGAGCGAAAGGTTTACGCAGAAGAATATATTCAGTTTTATCATTCGGATGGAACGGATCAGTAAAATCGTGGCAACGTTTTGAAACTGTATCGTTGATACTTGCAGGTGTTTCAACACCATTGGTACTTTCGGTACATACCATCGTATCATTCGACTTTGCTACTTCGGTAATACCAGGATGGCACACTACCATCTTCCCTCCATACTTCGTGGCAGGTGCGATCTTCTCGGGTTTCGCGATGGTACAAACCTTATTATTAATTGCACGTAAAGTATTAAACTTCGAAAACTACATCACGATGGCTCACATCGAGTCGATGAATAAAATCATCATCCTTACAGGATCTATCGTAGGTGTTGCATACGGAACAGAATTTTTCATCGCTTGGTACTCGGGTGTAGAGTATGAGCAATATGCATTCATTAACCGTGCTACCGGTCCATACTGGTGGGCATACTGGTCGATGATTACATGTAACGTAATTTCACCACAACTGTTCTGGTTCAAAAAAATCAGAACAAGCATCGTTGCTTCTTGGGTTTTATCAATCTTCGTTAACATCGGTATGTGGTTCGAGCGTTTTGTAATCATTGTTACTTCATTACACAGAGATTACTTACCATCAAGTTGGGCAATGTTCTATCCAACATGGGTAGACGTGGCAATCTTCATAGGTTCATTAGGTTTATTCTTCACTTTATTCTTATTGTTCTTACGAGTATTACCAGCAATTGCAATGGCAGAGGTGAAGTTATTATTGAAAGGATCTTCTGAGCAATCTAAACGTAAGATGATTAAAGAAGGACATGCACACGTACCTGCAGGTTTTGAAAATAGTATAGTAATTGCAACTACAGCAACCATCAAGAACGAAAAGAAAGATGAGTAACATTAAATATATTTTAGGACATTTTGACGATCCGGAAGTTTTAATGAACGGGATCGATAAATTGCAAAAGGGCAACATCAAAATTTATGATGTGTTTACGCCGTTCCCAATTCACGGAATCGAAAATAAATTAGGCATCAAACGTTCACGTTTACCAATCGCTGCATTCTTGTTTGGTATTACAGGTACCATTACAGCCTTCACAATGGTGTACTATATGTTGGTAGTTGATTGGCCAATGAACATTGGTGGTAAGCCAGCATTTGCATTCCCAGATTTTATTCCGGTAATGTTTGAATTAACCGTTTTGTTCTGTGCATACGGCATGGTGTTTACCTTCTTTTATGCAAACCATTTATTTCCAGGAAGAGCTCCAAGAGTAATGGACTTAAGAGCAACCGACGACAGATTTGTGGTGGCTATTGATGCAAAAACAAATGATATTAATGCAGTAGACGCTTTGTTAAAAGAAGCAGGTGCTGTTGAAATAAAACATAACGAAAGAAAATACATTAGCTATGATGAAGAATAATATGAGGATCTTTTCATTCGCAGTAGTGGCTACTTTAGTAGTTAGCTCACTATCGTCGTGCTACCATAGCAAACAAGATCCGGGATACGAATATGCACCGAACATGTATCATCCGATTGCATATAATCCTGATCAAAAAAATGAGCAATTTAAAAATGGCCAAACAGCACAAACGCCTGTTGCAGGAACAGTGCCAGTAGGCTTTACTAAATTTGCATACGAAAATAATATTGATGGCTACACGAAAGCAAGTGCTGAATTGGTAAATCCTTTTGCCAATGATACTACTTTGCTTGCCGAAGGTCAAAAATTATACACAAACTTTTGTTCTCACTGCCACGGTGCACAAGGTAAAGGCGATGGTTCTATTGTTGCTGCAGGAAAATTCCCGCCGCCACCATCATACTCTACCGGAACATCATCAAGAGGTGGTGCAATGAAAGATTTAACAGATGGTAAAATTTACCACACTATTACATACGGTGTAAACTTGATGGGCCCACACGCTTCACAAATTACTCCAGAAGAACGTTGGAAAATTGTTCTTTATGTTCACCAATTACAGAATGTACAATAATCAAGAAAGCAGATCATAATGGCAAACTTCGATTTAAATCAGAGATATGAAATTTCAGCCGGCGCTAAACGCTGGGCGATGATTCTATTGGCAATAGGAATATTGTCGGTAGGATATGGATTTTTCTCAGGACACGCAGAGCGCACATTTGCGAATTTGTTACTGAACAGTTACTACATCACAGGATTGTGTATGGCAGGCTTGTTCTTCGTAGCAGTTCAATATGTAGCGAACGCAGGATGGTCAACTTCATTAATCCGTATCCCTTCTGCCTTCTCAGCAGTATTACCTTGGGCTGGTGCAATTTTAGTAATTGTAATAGTTGCAGGTTTATTTACACATAACTTATATCATCATTGGGCAGATCCAGATTTAGTAAATCCAGATTCCCCAAAATTCGATAAACTTATTGCAGGTAAAAGCGCTTTGTTAAACATCCCAACCTTTGTGGGTAGTATCGTAGGCTTTTTAGTAATTTGGACAATCTTCCAACGCATGTTACGCTCTTACTCATTAAGAGAAGATCAAATTTCTGGAATTCAAATGCACGACAAGAGCATTAAGTTCTCAGCAATTTTCTTAGTAATATTCGGATTTAGTTCGGCAGTATTTGCTTTCGAAGTAATAATGAGTTTAGAAGCACACTGGTTCTCTACTATGTTTGCATGGTATAACTTTGCAGCACTTTGGGTAAGCGGTTTATCGGCAATTACATTAACATTAATTTTATTACGTGAAAAAGGATATTTCCAATGGGTAAATGATTCGCATTTACACGATCTAGGAAAATTCATTTTTGCATTTTCAATTTTCTGGACATACGTTTGGTTCTCTCAATTCTTATTGATTTACTATGCAAACATGCCAGAAGAAACAGTTTACTTCAGAAAAAGATGGGATAATGGTTATTTAACGTTCTTCTGGTTAAACATCATCATCAATTTCGTCGCGCCAGTGTTAATTTTAATGACACGTGATGCTAAACGTAATTTTAAAACAATGAAAATTGTTACCATCGTTATTCTTGCAGGCCACTGGTTAGATTATTACATGATGATTATGCCAGGTACTGTTGGTGAGCATTTCGGATTCGGTATTATTGAATTCGGTACCACTGCAGGTTTCGTTGGATTGTTTATGTGGATAATGTTATCGGCTCTAAGCAAGGCAGCATTAGTTCCTAAGAACCACCCTTACTTAGAAGAAAGTTTACATCACGAGATATAAGAAAATTATTTTTATGAAATACTCTATAATATCAAAAATGAAATCGAACCTTAAAGTGCTTTTTGCATTCGCAGCTATTACCTTAAGTACTAGTACAGCCTTTGCACAAGATTCTGAAGGTCCGAAAGAACTTAGCATTGATTTTTGGTTTTATTCTTTGTTATTGGTTGCAGGTATACTTGTATTCAGTGTAATCAACAAAACAATAAAAGCATTAGAATTAACGCAAACATTAAATGGTAAAGAAGTAAAAACGAAATGGAATAAAATAAACGGTATTGTGTTTTTATTATTCGGTTTAGGTTTCTTCGCAGCTATTTTTTGGGAGTTCAACACACACGGTCGCCAGCTCTTGCCAGAGTCTGCATCGGAGCACGGTGTTTTAACAGATAACCTTTTCAACATTACCTTAATTGTTACAGGTATTGTGTTTGTAATTACACATATTCTATTGTTCTACTTCTCTTACAAATACAAGAGTACTGGAGAGCGTAAAGCATTTTTCTACCCACACAATGATAAGTTAGAATTATACTGGACATTAATTCCTGCTATAGTTTTAGCAGTATTAGTTATTGGTGGATGGAAAACTTGGACAAACATCACTAAACCAGCACCGGTTGAAGCCTTAACATTAGACGTTACGGCTAAACAATTCGGTTGGATTGTTCGTTACCCAGGTGAAGATAATAAGTTAGGTACGAAAGCATTTAAATTAGTAAACGATGTAAACGAAACAGGTGTAAACTTTAACGATGCATCTGCAAAAGACGATTACTTTACACGTGAAATTTATTTGCCAGTTAACAAACCAGTATCGTTCATATTTGGTGCAAGAGATGTAATACACTCTGCATACATGCCACATTTCCGCGCACAAATGAACTGTGTGCCTGGCATGCCAACTTACTTCTGGTTTACGCCACGTTTAACTACTGCGCAAATGCGCGAGAAAATTAGTGATCCTAAATTCGATTACATTTTATTATGTGCTAAAATTTGTGGATCGGCTCATTACAACATGCAAATGAAAATTGTTGTTGTCGAAGAGAAAGAATACAAAGAATGGTTAGCAACACAAAAACCATATTACACGGTAGAAACTGCTAAGCAAATTACAGAGGCTGAGGTGGCAAGAATGAAAGCCGACGAAGCGAAAAAATTAGCAATGAATTAATTAGAAAAAAAGTTTAGAAATATATGTCAACTCAAGCTTTAGACCACACTGACGTGCACGCACATGCAGATCACCACGAACATCACCCTGAGACGTTCTGGTCGAAGTACGTTTTTAGTATGGACCACAAGATGATTGCTAAGCAATTCCTAATCACAGGTATTATTATGGCAGTTATTGGGATGGTACTTTCTGTATTGTTTCGTATTCAACTAGGATGGCCCGATGAATCGTTTCCATTCTTGGAAAGAATTTTAGGGAAATGGGCGAAAGACGGTCGTTTAGATCCTTCGTTCTATATGTCGATGGTTACCATCCATGGTACTATCATGGTATTTTTTGTTTTAACAGCCGGCTTAAGCGGTACTTTTAGTAACCTCTTAATACCTTTACAAGTAGGTGCAAGAGACATGGCTTCGCCATTCTTAAACATGTTGTCATACTGGTTCTTCTTTTTAGCGAGTGTGGTAATGACTGCCTCTTTAATGGTTGAAACTGGTCCTGCAGCAGGTGGTTGGACAATTTACCCTCCGCTATCGGCAATACCAAAAGCGATGCCAGGTTCAGGCCTCGGTATGACTCTTTGGTTAGTATCGATGAGTTTGTTCGTAGCATCCTCTTTAATGGGTGGTATTAATTACATCAGCACTGTTTTAAACATGCGTACGAAAGGGATGTCGATGACTAAAATGCCATTAACGATATGGGCATTTTTCTTAACGGCAGTATTGGGTGTATTATCCTTCCCAGTATTATTAGCAGGTGTATTATTATTAATTTTTGATAGAAGTTTCGGAACAAGTTTCTACCTGTCTGATATTTATATCGGTGGCGAGGCATTGCCAAACCACGGAGGTTCACCGGTATTGTTCCAGCATTTATTCTGGTTCTTAGGTCACCCGGAGGTATACATCATTATCATGCCAGCATTGGGGATCACTTCAGAAATTATTGCAACTAATGCACGTAAGCCAATCTTTGGTTACCGTGCCATGATCATCTCTTTAATTGGTATTGCATTCTTATCGTTCATTGTATGGGGTCACCATATGTTTATAACCGGTATGAATCCATTCTTAGGTTCGGTGTTCATGTTTACCACGCTCATTATTGCGGTACCATCGGCTGTAAAAACATTTAATTATTTAGCTACACTTTGGAAGGGTAATATCCAATTTACTCCAGCCATGATGTTCTCAATCGGTCTAGTATCATTGTTCATTTCGGGCGGTTTAACAGGTATCTTCTTAGGCAATGCTTCGTTAGATATTAACCTACATGATACGTATTTCGTAGTTGCCCATTTCCACATTGTAATGGGTAGTTCGGCAATGTTTGGTATGTTCGCTGGTATATATCATTGGTATCCTAAAATGTTCGGACGTATGATGGACGAACGTTTAGGTTATTTCCACTTCTGGTTAACATTCATCGCAGTATATTGCGTATTCTTCCCAATGCACTTCATCGGTTTAGATGGTGTACCACGTAGATATTATGCATTTACAAGCTTCGAGTTTATGAACGAATGGTTAGCTGTAAACAAATTCATTAGTATCTCAGCAATCTTAGGATCTATTGCACAGTTCATCTTCTTATACAACTTCTTCAGAAGTATTTTCAAAGGAGAAAAAGCTACGCAAAACCCTTGGAAATCTAACACATTAGAGTGGACTGCACCAGTTGAACATATGCATGGAAACTGGCCAGGAGAAATTCCATCAGTTTATAGATGGCCATATGATTACAGTAAGCCAGGAGCCGAAGAGGATTTTATTCCTCAAACTACTCCGTTCTCACAAACGATTTCTTCAAACTTACCAATGGATTTTGGTATACATGAAGAGTCGGACGCGAAAAAAGCAGCTGAAGAAAAAGTAAATTAATTTTAGATCGATGAATTTTAGTTCATATCGATCGGATTATAATAAAAATGAAAAACGATTTTTAAGAATCAGTTTTATAACAATTTGTTCTTTGTTTCTTTTAATTCTTGCCGGCGGTATTGTTCGCAGTACTGGTTCGGGAATGGGTTGCCCAGATTGGCCGAAATGTTTCGATCAATGGGTGCCGCCAACTGAGGTTTCTCAGCTCCCCGAAAATTATCGCGAACAATACCTCGAAAAGAGACTACATAAAAATGAACGCTTCGCAAGCTTGTTAGAAAAGTTAGGCGACTCGGAAACTGCTAATGCACTCAGAAATGATACGAGCATTAAAATTACCGAAGAGTTTAACGTGGCGAATACCTATACTGAATACATAAACAGATTGATAGGCGCCATTACAGGTTTGTTTATGTTGTTGATGTTAATACATTCTATACCCTTAATGAAGCAACACCTAAGTGTGTTTCTATTGTGTATAGTAATACTAGTACTCACTCTCTTTCAAGCTTGGTTTGGAAGCATAGTAGTTACTACTAATTTGTTAGCATGGACCATTACCGTACACATGGTATTGGCAATTGTAATTTTAGCATTGGTAATTTATACATACAGCATTGTAAAATATAAATACCTAGAACATGTAAAAGTTTCCATCCCTAATTTAAGAGTAGCATCACTGTTAACATGGATAAGCATTGTGCTTACACTCTTACAAATTGTATGGGGTACTGAACTCAGAGAAAGCATAGATTTTTATGCCGACTTTTGGAAAGGAACCAACAGAGGAGCTTGGGTAGAACTAACTGGTTTTATATTTAAGTTACACAGAAGTTTCTCCATCATTTTGGTACTACTCAGTATTTATGCTACATGGTACATACGCATACACTTTGGAGCCATTAAAAGATTACGTCGCTTTTCATCGGCAGCTATTTTAATATTAATTATTCAAATAGCAACAGGAATTATATTGGCAAACTTTGCATTGCCACAAGGCCTACAGCCTGTACACCTATTGCTTTCTACTTTATTGATAGGAGCATTAGTAATGCAAATTATAATGATCAATATTTACAAAAGAAACATTGCACTCGATTTAATTAGTTAATTGTGATAGCAGAAAACATACATACAAAATCAACATTTGTTCTGAAAATTCAGGATTATGTACAGTTGTTGAAATTGCGCTTAACCATGTTGGTGGTTTTTTCTGCGGCCATTACATTTGCTTATGCTGCTAAAGGAAATTTAATATGGAGCGAATTGTGGTTAATGATACTAGGTGGTTTTTTAACTACCGCTTCTGCAAACGGTTTTAACCAAGTAATAGAAAGAGAAACAGATAAATTAATGAAGCGTACGCAAAACAGGCCTATGCCAGCTATGCGTATGAGCAGTACCGAAGGAAGTCTCGCTTCCATCATAATGGGAATTGCAGGTGTTAGTATTTTAACTTTTTCTTTTAATATTATTACAGGTGTATTGGCATTGTTTTCTATAATATGTTATGCTTTTATTTATACGCCTTTAAAAACACGTAGCTCTATTGCTGTATTTGTTGGTGCAATAGCAGGAGCAATGCCTCCGTTATTGGGTTATGTTGCCTACTCTAATTCATTTGGCTTTGAGCCTGGCATTATGTTCGCCATCCAATTTATATGGCAGTTTCCACACTTTTGGGCTGTAGCTTGGGTGTTAGACGAAGATTATAAAAGAGCAGGTATGTATTTAATGCCTTCTTCAGAAGGAAGAGGAAAAAGCAGCGCTTTTCAAATCATGTTATATACATTGATATTAATTCCAGTGAGTTTACTTCCCTTAAAATTCGGGATGGCTGGTAATACTTTAGCAATCGTATCCTTAATAACTGGTTTTGTTTTCTTTTTGCAATCGCTAAAATTATATCTCAAATGCACTGTAAAAGCTGCAAAAGAATTGATGTTTGGCTCCTTTCTTTACTTGCCAATCGTTCAAATTACATTATTAATAGATAAATTATAAAATGATGGTTAATACAATGAGTATAGAACAAGATAAATTTAACCCACGTCCAGTAAAGTTCGTGTTGTGGTTATTTGTACTGAGCTCTATTATGATGTTTGCCGGATTAACAAGTGCATACATCGTGCGTCAGGCAGAAGGGAATTGGAAGTTGTTTGATCTACCTTCTGTTTTTTACATCAGTACAGTATTAATTGTATTCAGTAGTGCTTCCATGCATTACGCATTTATTCAAGCTAAAAAATTTAACCTTGCAAAGCAAAAGCTAGGCTTATGGGCCACATTTTTATTGGGCATCACATTTCTAATTTGCCAATATACAGGTTGGCAAGAAATGATTGCTAATAAAGTGTTTTTCGTAGGTAATCCGGCCGAATCTTTTGTGTATGTAATTTCAGGTCTGCACGGCGTGCACATTATTGCTGGCTTATGCATTATGCTAGCTGCAATTATTGGCGCCTATCGTAAAATTAACCAAGTTAAGAACATATTCCGAATGGAATTAACTTCAATTTTTTGGCATTTTATTGATATTTTGTGGATATATTTGTTTGTGTTTTTATTAATTAATAGATAGTCTATATACAACATGACGACGAACACTTCTCAATTAGACGAGATCAAATCGACCCCTTGGAATGGTGGTAGATCACCTTTCAATGTAGAGTATGGAAAAATGATGATGTGGTTCTTCCTATTATCGGATGCATTCACATTTTCTGCTTTGCTAATTGCCTACGGAGCACTACGCTTCAGCAGCACTTCATGGCCAGATCCAGACGTAGTATTTCAATCGGCTCCAGGCATTGCCCACGGTGCACCCTTGGTGTTCGTAGGTATCATGACTTTCATTTTAATTATGAGCTCTGTAACTATGGTATTAGCCGTAGAAGCTGGCCATCGTAAAGCAAAAGCCGAAGTAGCTAAATGGATGGTATGGACTGTTATCGGTGGATTATTGTTCTTAGGTTGCCAAGCTTGGGAGTGGACACACTTACATCATGAAGGAGCATGGTGGGGTAAAAATCCATTCTTAAATGCCGATGGTACTGAAGCCTCAACAAACTTTACTAACTTGTTCTTTACCATTACCGGTTTCCATGGTTTCCACGTGTTCTCTGGTGTAGTAATCAACATCATTATATTAATAAATGTATTAGCTGGCACTTACGAGCGCCGCGGACATTATGATATGATTGAGAAAGTTGGTTTATACTGGCACTTTGTAGATTTAGTTTGGGTATTCGTATTTACCTTCTTCTACCTAGTTTAATTAACCATTTACAATTCACTATTCACAATTAAAAATTATGTCAGATAACCATAGCGCAGCAGCTCATCACGAAGAGCACGCAAGCATGTCTAAGAAAAAAATCTGGGGAGTTTTCTGGATTCTATTAGGCATTACTGCAATTGAGTTTATCATTGCATTGGTCTTCATCCCTAAAGGAATTATGGGACAAGGCTTAGGTAATGTTATTTACATCGCTTTAACATTAATGAAAGCATTTTATATTGTAGCTTATTTCATGCACTTGAAATTTGAAAAAGTAGGATTGATCTACTCTATTATTGTGCCAACAGTCTTTATCATATTCTTTGTGATTTGGATGTTGTACGAAGGAAACTATTGGATGAATATCCGTTTATAAAAAAAATAACATGAACGCAAGAGGACTAAAAACTTTTACCATCCTCTTCTTTATTTTGATTGTTCCGGCTGTTGGGTATTTGTTGCTCAGATCCGGAACAAATCATTTTAAGCCACTCCCAATTTATGGAGTGCGCTATGAAGAAGCAGGAGATACCGTGTACCACAGCATCGGCGATTTCTCATTTACAAACCAATACGGCGAAACCGTTAACTCAGAATCATTAAAAGGAAACATCAAAATTGTCGATTTCTTTTTCGTGAATTGCGAAACAATTTGCCCTAAAATGAGTTCCCAATTAAAGCGGGTTCAAGAGAAAATTAAAACCGTAAAAAACGTAGTAATACTTTCGCATACCGTAAACCCAGAAGCAGATTCGGTGCCTGTTTTATTTAGGTATGCAGAAGAATACGGCGCCATTAAAAACAAATGGCATTTGTTAACAGGTGATAAAAAAGAACTATATAAAATTGCAAGAGAAGGATACTTGGTAAACGCTTTACAAGGCGATGGTGGACCAGATGATTTTATACATACAGAACTTTTTGTTTTAGTAGATCAACAAAATAGAATTCGTGGTTTTTACGATGG